>CAYIYY010000060.1:0-6522 GCA_964367605.1 uncultured Candidatus Izemoplasmatales bacterium
CAATAATTGAAAATGTCACCATGATGATTAACATCCCCATGTGGGGCTTTAAATATTGAATTAACCTTTTTGTCGTCTGTTTAAAGTTCTTTGGTTTTTCACCTGGCATGCCAATCGGATGAAATCCAGGGCCATGACCGCCACCGCGTTTCTGATTACCGCGATTATATTGTTTTTCATTTTTCATGATAATTCCTCCTCAGAAAGTTGGGAGAATGCAATTTCGCGATAGACTTCACATGATTTAATTAAATTAGCATGTTTGTCATTACCAACTATTTTACCATCTTGTAAAACAATAATCCGGTCAGCGTCCATAATCGTACCGATTCTTTGAGCGACGATGATAACCGTTGATTGTTTTGTGATTTTATGTAAATTATGTCGTAAATTAGCATCCGTTTTAAAATCGAGTGCCGAAAAACTATCATCAAAAACATAAATTAATGGTTTTCTAACAATGGCTCTCGCGATAGACAAACGTTGTTTTTGACCGCCAGAATAGTTGACACCACCTTGATCGACGACAGAATCATATTTGTCAGGCATCGATTGAATAAAATCATCTGCTTGAGCGATTTTAGCCGCGTCTGTGATTTCATCTAAAGAAGCATTATCATATCCATAGGCGATGTTTTCAGCGATCGTACCGGTAAATAATGTCGCCGTTTGTGGAACAAAGCCGATTAAAGATCTCAGTTTTTTTAATTTAATATTTTTGACATCGACGCCGTCAATCATCACACTTCCTTCGGTTGTGTCGAATAATCGAGGGATTAAATTAATGACCGTTGATTTACCAGAACCAGTCGAACCGATGATTGCGACGGTTTCGCCAGGTTTTGCTTCAAAATTCAAGTTTTCAAGCACGTTTTTTTCCGCGTCTGCGTATTTAAAACCCACATTTTCAAAACGAATGATTCCTTTAAAATTATAATCATTATAGTCATCCGTACTTACATCATGAATCGTAATTGGCGTATCTAAAATCTCTGTGATTCTTTTTCCTGAAACTTCCGCCCTAGGATAGTTGATAAAAGTAATTGTTAACATGATAATGCTAAACATGATCATCGTAACATATTGAATGACAGCGTATAAGTTCGCTAGTTCAGAATAATTTGGGTTTGACCCATTGGACGTTTGAATGAGGGTATAAGCTAAAAAGACTACTCCCAAAATGACAATATTAAATATCATGTTGACCAACGGATTTAACATTGACATTATTCGGCCGGCTTTTAAATTGTTTTGCGTTAAGTCGTCGTTTGCAGCTTTAAATCGTTTGACTTCTTTTTCACCTTGACCAAAAGCACGAATAACACGAACGCCGTTGATGGCTTCGCGTCCAACAACCGTCAGTTTATCAATCTTTTTTTGCATTGATTTGAACAAAGGCATCACTAAGATAAAGGTAACGATAACTAATGCTATGAGTGCCGGTATACCGATTAAGAGTACCGCTGTTAATTTAACACTCTTCTGTAAACTGAGAATGATACCGCCAATCATGATAATCGGAATGGAGAGTATCATTCTAAAACTCATGATGGTATGCATTTGAACTTGATTCACATCGTTTGTCGAACGTGTGATTAATGTTGAAGTTCCAAATTTCTCTGATTCAGCTAATGAAAAGTCACTGACTTTTTTAAAGATGTCTTTTCTAATATCTCTTCCAAATGAAGTCGAAACTTTTGAAGAATAATAAGAGATAATAATCATTGCTAACCCTGAAATTAATGTTACGCCAATCATCAAAAGTCCATATTTCATAATGACGGGTAAATCAATTCCTCCATCAACTTTAATACCAAATTCAATAATAGAGGATGTATAATCCGGCAATAATAATTGACCGACAGATTGAACTGCCACAAAGATGACCATCATTGCGACGCCAAACCAATAAGGTTTTAAATATTTAAATAGTTTTTTCATTTACAGTCCTCGCCAAAATGTTTCTTAAGATGTATGTACGTTTTTTCCATCAGTGATTCTAATATTTGAGCTTCTTCTTTGCTTAATGCGCTATCAACTAAAGCTTCCCAATCTTGATGCGCAGAAATAACTTTACGAGCAATATCGGTGCCTTGTTTTGTAATGGTTAAGATGAATCCACGCATATCCTCAGGGTCAACTGATTTATCGATTAATCCCATTTCATTTAGTTTAGCCACAATCCGAGTGGCATGCGATTTATGATAGGGGGTGAAATCAATTAATTGATTCATTTTAAGGGATTTACGTTTTTCAATTTCCACCAAGTAAAAACCAAGTGGACCAGAAATTCCATATGGCCCCATTCGGTCGTCCATGAATTTAAAATGGTATCGATTAATTAGATGTTCATATTGGCTTAACATGAAAGATCACGCTCCTACATTAATCATCATTTTACGCTTAATTAGTTGCGTTGTCAACTAATTTAATTCATAAAAAAAGCAATCCAAAACATTTGGACTGCGTAATGATAAAATGTTATTTCATGATATATAAAATGCCGATACAACCTTGACCACAATGAGATGATATAACACACCCTGCATTCGTTTCATAGATATTCTTAATTGGTATATTACCATTGAGTTTACCCTTGATATATTGTGCATATTCATCCTCCATTGAATGTGTAATCATCAAAAAGTCTTCATCAACGTCGCTAATTTGATTCATCAGTTCTTCAATCAATACATCAATTCCAACTTCAATTCTTCCTCGAGGCTTTTTACCCACTGTCATCGCACCGTTGACGACTTTAATAATGGGTTTGATTTTAAGAATCGTTCCTGCAATCGCAGCCATTCCACTGCATCTTCCACCCTTGTAAAGATACTCCATGGTATTAATGACAAATTGAGTTCTAACTTTAGGGATTAAAGCATTGATTTTATCAATGATTGTAGAAACGTCATCACCTTCTTGAATAAACTTCGCAGCTTTAAGCATTAACAGTCCTGATCCACTTGATAAATTAGCTGAATCAATTAAATGAATTTGACTAGATTCAACTATTTGTTTTGCAGAATTTGCACTTTGAAGCGTTCCTGAAAAACCGGCTCCAATGCCAAAATAGATGATTTCATAACCTTCTTTAACATATTTTTCAAACACTTCCACAAAAGAACCTGGGGAAGCGGCTGCTGTTTTTGGTAAAAAACCAAGTTCATCAACTTTTTTATACATTTCTGGGACAGTCAAAGTGACGCCATCCAAATAGGATTCTTCTTTAAAATTGACAAAAAGTGGTACGATATCAATTTGATGCTTTTCTAGGAGTTCTTTTGACAAGTCACAAGTGCTATCGGAGATTAATTTAATTTTATACATACTATTCACCCATAAAAATTATATACAAATGAAAGATAAAAGTAAAGGTAACTCTATTTTTTTTACGGAATATAACGTGAATTATGTGGTTTTGAAAACCCTTACTTTATAAATTGGGAAAACGATGATATAATTATCAATGAGGTGTGATGTATGCGAAAAATTACAAGACAAGATATGATTAATGCCGTAGAGTCAATGATCATTGATGCAAATGTGAATCTTGATATAAAAATGGTCATCAGATTAAAGTTAGCGATGGAAAAGGAAACTTCTTCAATTGCTAAAAGTGTGATAGCTGAGATTCTTGAAAATCAAGATATCGCAAGAGATGAAAATATACCCATGTGTCAAGATACAGGCGTGGCTGTTTTTTTCGTTGAAATTGGGAATGAAGTTTACTTAGATTTTAATGTTGAAGACGCCATCAATGAGGCCGTCCGTAACGCCTATAAACGCGGATATTTAAGAAAATCTGTTGTTAAACATCCTCTTGATCGCGTTAATACACTTGATAATACACCTGCGATTGTTCATATCGAACAGGCCATGAATGATTACGTCACCATTAAAATGGCGGCGAAAGGCGCAGGCAGTGAAAATATGAGTGCAATGAAGATGCTGACTCCTTCTGAAGGCAAACAAGGGATTATAGATTTTGTATTAAAGACAATCAAAGATGCAGGAGGTAGAGCGTGTCCTCCGATCATTGTTGGTTTAGGTATCGGCGGTAATTTTGAAAAGGTCACTGAAATAGCTAAATCAGCTATTTTTAGAGATTTGGATGATCATTCTTCTAATGAAACAGACCGTCTTCTTGAAGAAGAACTCCTCGTAAAAATTAATGAACTAGGCGTTGGACCGATGGGATTAAGAGGAGAAACGACCTGTATCGCGGTTAAAGTTAATAGTTATCCTTGTCATATCGCTTCTTTACCTGTCGCTGTCAATATTCAGTGTCATGCTGCAAGACATAAAGAAATCGTTTTAAAAGGGGATATCCTATGAAAAATATAACCTTACCTATTAGTAAAGACGTTAGAGAATCTTTAAGAAGTGGCGATCAACTGCTTCTGTCAGGGTATTTATATACCGGTAGAGACGCGGCACATAAATTAATGGTTGAATCTGTGAATAAAAATGAGCCACTTCCCTTTTCAATCGAAGGTGAAAGTATTTATTATACTGGACCTACACCGCCAAAACCAGGTCAAGTTATTGGTGCCTGTGGTCCAACTTCTTCTTACAGAATGGACGTTCATAGCATTCCTTTGATGGAAAAGGGTCTCAAAGTCATGATTGGCAAAGGCCCGAGAGGCAATGAGTTTTTAGAAGCCTTAAAAAAGACAAAATCCGTCTATTTAGTAACAACAGGCGGAATTGGTGCTTTACTAAGTAAAAGAGTATTAGAAATGGAATTAATTGCTTATCCACATTTACAAAGCGAGGCAATTTACCGTCTTTTAGTGAAAGATTTTCCAGTCATTGTCGCTTATGATTCAATAGGAAATGATTTATTTGGAGGAATGGAATAAGATAAAACGGAAATCTTTATCGATTTCCGTTTTCTATTTTTTTATTAATATGCTTTTGCGAAATAAACCATCTTTTCAGCTTTGCGATTACATACAGGGCAATTTTCAGTAATATGCTCTTGAACAAAAGGAATGCATCTTGAAGTGGCAGTTGTGTCTTCTTTGATTTTGACTTCACATTCAGAATGACCGCACCACATCATTTTTACATAGCCTGGTTTAGTGTTAATAATTTCCTTGAACTCTTCATAGGTTTTTGCTTCTCGTGTATTAACAGTCACATTTTCTAAGGCTTTTTGATACATTTCATCATGAATTTCTTCAAAAATTCTTGGAACAAGCGTTGATAAATCAGCGATTTTAACCTTAATTTTCTCGCCGTTTACTCGTTTTACCATGACACACTCGCCTGTCTCTAAATCGCGTGGTCCAATTTCAATTCGAATTGGAACACCTTTCATTTCATATTCAGAGAATTTCCAGCCAGGCGTTTTATCAGAGACATCCAATTTAACACGGTAGTCTAATTTATCTAATTGAGTTTTTACTGCTTCAGAAGCTTCAATGACGCCTTCTTTTTGGGATTGAATCGGAATAATCGCAATTTGAATCGGAGCGACTCTTGGCGGTAATACCAGCCCTGAATCATCTCCATGAACCATAATGATGGCTCCTATTAGACGTGTTGATAGTCCCCAAGAAGTTTGATATACCGGTTTTAAAACACCATCCTTATCTTGAAAATTGATATTAAAATGTTTCGCAAAACCCGTTCCAAAATAATGAGTAGTACCCGATTGTAATGCTTTTCCATCATGCATCAATGCTTCAATTGAATAAGTTTCTTCTGCGCCCGCAAACTTCTCTTTGTCAGTTTTTTGACCCAAAACAAAAGGAATGGCTAAAAGATCTTTTCCACAATGATTATAAATATCAAGCATTCCTAAAACTTCTTCTTTAGCTTCTTTTTCAGTCGCATGAATGGTATGGCCTTCTTGCCATAAGAACTCAGATCCTCTTAAGAACGGTCTTGTCGTTTTTTCCCATCTCACAACACTACACCACTGATTATATTTCTTAGGCAAATCACGATAAGAAGACACTATTTTTGAATAGTGATCACAAAACAAGACTTCAGAAGTCGGACGAATGATGAGCCGTTCTTGAAGTTCTTCTTTTCCTCCGATTGTGACAATCGCAGTTTCTGGAGCGAAACCGGCAACGTGCTCAGCTTCTTTTAAAAATAAAGATTCTGGAATTACTAAAGGCATATAAACATTTTCATGGCCAGTTTTTTTGAATTCTTTATCTAAATAAGATTGAATGTTTTCCCAAATGGCATATCCGTATGGGCGGTAAATAATAAATCCTTTTGCATCCGTATAATCCATCAATTCTGCTTTACGGCAGACATCGGTGTACCACTGCGCGAAATCAACATCCCTTGAAGTAATAGACTTCACTAATTTATCTTTTTGATTGTTCATATATGACACCTCATTTATCAGTAAAATATTATATCATAATTTTAAAATGTAATCTATAAAATAAGTAGAATGGCGATACAATCGCCATTCAATGAATTGTTAATTAATAGCTTTTTCGACAAACAAAGCGAATTCTTTCAAATTATCCGATTTGAAGACGCCGCAATCTT
>CAYIYY010000061.1:0-6393 GCA_964367605.1 uncultured Candidatus Izemoplasmatales bacterium
ATGTAATAAGAATGAAGAATAGAAAATTATTATGTTTGAAAATAGAATATAATACATCGCTTTTTTGGGGTGGAGTTCTTTTAACTTACCAGCCATGATAAACATTTCGATAAACATCAGTGTCGGGAATAAAAACATAATCATAAAAGGAAACGGCGCATAAGTTGTTTGAGTATTGAGGTAAATTAATACAAGAGCTACGATGGTAATGATAACGTTTCTTAGACTTACCCAGAGATAGGCTTTTTTACGGCGGTAACCAAAGATAAAAAATAAGAGTCCGCCTAGAGAAGCAATTAAGAAAATACCAACAGGTAATATCCAAGTTCGACTTCTTGGTGGAAAGGGACTAAAATTAAAAACAAAACTAGGGTGATCGTATTCGTTAACAGATAGTGTTATTAGGTCGTAATCAACCCATAACCCATATTTTGTTTGTGTGAAAGTATCAGAAACATGAAATGTACCGTCTGGATAGATAATAACGATTTTATAATCGATAGAGCCCTGAAAATAATAATCGAATTGGTATTTGTTTGTTTCAATTTTTTCGAATTGATAATCTTCTCCAGCATACAATCTAAACGAGACAAATCCATCTTCGCTTTGAAAACCATTCATGATATCCTTATAGGTATTTGATTGGTAATCGGCAGGGAGGATGGTCAGCAATTCAAGGGTTGTGTAGATGGGTGCTTCATCTTTTTCAATCAGGATATCAATCCAGTATGGCTCAGAAATATTGGTTAACGTTATTGTTACATTTTTGTTAATGCTGAACCATCCATGGACGGATGAAACAAAAATTGTTGAAACAATGATGCATATTAATACAATCATCGATTTAATCCATAATTTCATGGTCTCACATCCATTCAATTATCATTATAAATCTAATTTTCATAAAGTCAATAATATGCAAATTAATCTGCATATTTCTTTTTAATATTTAAGAAATTACTTATTATTTTTTGATAACTGTATGATTTTCTCGTCTTGAAGACGAAATACTTTCCATTCACTGAGTTGCGATGCACCAATTGGTTGATAGAATTCAATCGATTTTTGATTCCAGTCCAAACACCACCAATCAATTCTCGTATAGTTTCTTTCGGTCGCAATTTGTGCTAAGACTGAAAAGATGATTTTTCCGTATCCTTGATGGCGATAAGGTTCTTCGATAAAAAGATCTTCTAAGAATAAATTAGCCTTTCCTTGAAAAGTAGAATAAGTTTGATAATATAAGGCAAAACCAATCGGAATCTCGTTTTCAAAAGCGAGAATGACTTCAGCTTGCTTTTTTGAGAATAATGATTCGTGAATTGACTTTTCAGTCGCAATGACACGGTCACTCATTTTCTCATATTGTGCCAAAGCTTTTATAAAATAGAATATTAAAGACGTATCATTTTCATCAGCGCTTCGAATGGTAAAATTTGTTCTTCCTGTCTGATATGTTTTAGTCATATGTCCTCCTGAATGGTTGATTTCATCATAAATAATAATACAGTTTCTTTGATGAAATGAGCTGATTGTTGTATAATAATTATATCATAGATAGAGGAGATAAAATCCATGGTCGGAAATATAAAAGAATTAGTTAGCAAAGTTATCACAAGCCCTGAAGCAAAAGATGCTTCCATCCAAGTTCTTGTTTCACCAAATGAAGGATGGGACAGTCATGTTATGCGAGTATTAGAAGTCAAAGAAGAGGGTCATACCCCAAAACATAGTCACCCGTGGCCACATATCAATTATATTATTGAAGGCGAGGGCGAGCTCATGATTGATGGAGAAGTTAATAAAGTCAGTGCAGGCTCTTATGCTTATGTCCCTTCTGATAAACTTCACCAGTTTCGTAATGTAGGTAAGAGTGTTTTCAAATTCATCTGTATCGTACCGAAAGAAGGACATAAATAGTATTATTAGTCAGTGGTTGCGACCACTGACTTTTTTAGTTTATGGCTAAAAATAGAGTTATTCCATCAATTTTAAGTATTAATTTGCTAAATGATTACTAATATCAAATTATGTAAAAAAACACTCACATGATAGTGATTCGAGCTTCCAAATAATATGTTTTTTCTAACATCATAATGTATATACTATACATTGATTTTTTCTTGATATTTTTCGATTTAAAATGACTTGAGCTATTCATTTTTTATGATATGATTGAATTATGATTCATACAAATTATGGAAGAATGGATAGGAGAATAATATGTTAAAATTAAAAAAATCTTTGAGTAACCCCATCTTAAAAGCCAACCCAAAAAACGAATGGGAAAATCTTGTCGTATTGAACCCAGCAGTTATTTATGATGATTTAAAACAAGAATTTGTCATGTTGTATCGTGCGGCGGGTGACACATTGGAACATTATATTTACCTTGGTTTAGCGACATCAAAAGATGGAATCAATTTCGTCAGACAAAGTGACAAACCAATATTAGAACCTGATTATGATGGCGCAGATGGCGGTTGTGTTGAAGATCCAAGACTTGTAAAAATTGATGATTGGTATTATTTGACTTACGCTTCAAGACCTTATGCCCCAGGCAGATATTGGCTTCAAGAACCCAAACCATGGTTTAATCCTCCAAAAGGCGGGCCCAGATTTCTTGAATGGAATAACACAGTCACGTATTTAGCTATTACGCAAGATTTTAAAAAATATAAAAAACTTGGAAGAATAACGGATACGAGAGATGACGACCGTGATGTATATATCTTCCCAGAAATGATTAACAACCAATTTGTTAGAATCTCCCGTCCGATGTTTGCCTTTGGCGAAGGGTATCCTAATGAAAATCCTGCAATTTGGATTTCATTTTCAAACGATTTAATGGAATGGAGCGGACGTCAACTCTTAATGAAGGGTGAATATTGGTGGGAATCCAAAAAGATCGGTGGTTCATGTCCTCCCATTAAAACGCCTTATGGCTGGTTTATGATTGTCCATGGTGTTTCTAAAAAAGACGAATCTTATCGCGTAGGAGCAGTCTTAATGGATTTGAATGATCCAACTAAAATTATTGCTAGAACCAAAGAACCCATCATGGAACCTGATTTAGATTACGAAGCAAAAGGATTTTATAATGGCTGCGTATTTCCGACAGGCAATGTCGTCAAAGATGGAATTTTATATGTTTATTACGGTGCGGCCGATAAGTTCGTTTGTGTCGCTACCTGTGAATTTGAAGAATTATTACAAGCGATGCTCAACGAAAAATAATTAATTACAAATCATAAAGTTAACGATTAAGTGATTTTTAGGTTCTTAGAACTTTGAAATCACTTTTTTTATTTCTTCTATAAGAATCTTCGCTTATTTATTTAAAATAAAATGTAAGGGCTATCTTGACATTTCAATTAAAGGTCGATATAATTAAGTTATCGATTAAGTTACAATTTAATAAGTGAGGTTACCATGAAAAAACTTTTAGCGCTTTTAACAAGCATTTTTCTTGTCGGAACGATGATGGCTTGTACGCTTCAAACAACAACCACGACTACGATTTCAACGACCACGCAAACAACGACTGAACCTACCACAACGTTATCTGAACTTTCAACTCCTATGAATTTATTAGTCACAGATAATATTGTGACTTTTGACGTTGTGGAACATGCAAGCAAGTATAAATTGTTTGTATACGATACATCAGATTCTGAATTAAGAAATTTTAACGTTACTTCTGGATTTGACTTATTACTCTTACTAACGCCAGGTACTTATCGTTTGCGAATTAAAGCGACCGCCCCTAGTTACATAGATTCACCTTTATCAGATGTGATTGAAACAACCATTATTGACCCTGATATGACGAGTCTTTTAGAAGGTGAAGATATGAACGATTTTCAATTTGTTAGATGGATTGGTAGAACATACTATAATCCCCTTGAATCAGCTAAATATTTCTTTTTCACTGCTAGCGGACTTGAAGTTGGATTTTATGGCACTGAACTAAAAGTCTCATTTAAAGCATCCAATTATAATATCACAGGTAAACAAGCTTACCTTGTTGCCTTGATTGATGGAGAAGAAGATCCAACTCAAGGAACGACGATTGTTTTAAATCAAGCATCAGCTGAGTATACGGTCGTCTCTGGATTAGAAGAAGGCTTCCATACCGTTAAAATTCTAAAAAGAAGTGAAGCTTCTGACTCCAATACGGCAGTCACTCAAATAAAAACCGATGGTCATTTTACGAATGCACCGTTACCCAAGTCCTTCAGTGTACAGTTTATCGCTGCTTCATCGTCGACAGGATATGGAAATCTAGGCAATTCATCGGAACCTAAATCAACTGATAATTCTCATGGCTTATTAGCATTTGCTTATTTAACAACCTATTTATTAGACGCAGAAATAAGTATATTCTCTGCGAGTGGTTGGGGTGTTTCTAGAGGTTTTAACACTGGAGGAGCAATTTCAGCGACTCAAAACATTCCCGCAGCTTATGAATATTACGCCATTAATGGTTCTAATACAGTTTATACACAACCAGGACTTTGGAACGATTCGGATTTTGAACCGGATGTCATCGTTGTGAATCTTGGAACAAACGATTTTAATGCTTCGAGTTATAACTCAATGTCTACAGAAAATAAAAAAATCATGAGTGATAAGTTCGTTGCGGATTATACGGCCTTTTTACAAGTACTAAACAACACACATCCAGACGCGAAAATCATCGTCGCCTATGGGCTCATGGGTGAAGCAGGAACAGTAGGACCTTTCACCATTACAGCAATAGAAAATGCGAATGCATCAATTGGAGAAACAAAAGTTTATCCGTTCATTATGGAAGCAGCAGGGACACCTCCCAATCCTTTTGGATCAAATTATCATCCGAATGTTGGAACAAGTAAAAATGTGGCAGAAGATTTGGCGGCTCTTATCAACGAGTTGACGGGTCGCGAGATTGTAAGAACAATGATTTCTGGCAGCAATTAAAAATCTAAATTTGAGGAAATGCATAATGAAAAAAATATTACTTGCAGGGAAATGGTTACTAACTAGCAACTATAAAAATATTCAGTGTGAAGGAAATATTCCTGGATCAGTTTATCAGGATTTACTCAATCATCAATTGATTCCCGACCCCTTTGATCAAGACAATGAATATGTTGTTAGAGATGTAATGAAATTTGATTTTCGTTATGCGAGATCTTTTCTTGTCCCAAGTTTAAAAGATTATCAGAAAATGGTTTTGGTCTGTGAAGGCATCGATACCTTATCAGATATTTATATCAATAACGAACTGGTATCTAATACAGATAATATGCATCGGACTTGGAGAATTGATTTATCCAAGTACTTACATGAAGGAACCAATACCATCGAAGTCTTCTTAAAATCGCCTTTAGAATACATATCTCAAAAAAACGCAGCCTGTCAATATCAACTTTATCAAGCAAGAGATGCAGTTAAAGGGTATACTCACCTTCGTAAAGGCTCTTCTATGTTTGGATGGGACTGGGGCCCTCAATTACCAGATGCAGGCATATGGCGAGATATTTACATCGAACTCATCGAGAAAGCGAGAATTGATGACATACTGATCAAACAACATCATCACCTCAATGATTCAGTTGAACTTGAATGTAATATTTCTTCTCAGATTTTTGTTAAAGACGAACCCATCAATTTAGAATGTGAAATCATCGATTCAACTGGAAAAATAATTTATCAACATGTGAGTACTTTAAAAGAAAAATTTCATTTAAATCATACCATCATTGATGCAAAAAAATGGTATCCCATCGGATACGGCAAACAACCACTTTATACGCTTAAATTTGCATTAGTATGTCATGATAGAGTCATTGACGAAAAACAATTAAGAGTCGGATTAAGAACAGCGACGGTACTTAGAGAAAACGATCAATACGGACAATCTTTCACCTTTGTCATCAATGGCATTAAAGTCTTTGGAAAAGGTGCAGATTATATTCCGGAAGATAACCTACTTGGAAGAACGAATGAAGAATTAACAAGAAAATTACTTCAAGCAGCTGTTCAAGCCAATCACAATATGGTCCGTGTTTGGGGTGGAGGTATCTATCCAAGCGATTATTTCTTTAATATTTGTGATGAACTTGGCCTTCTTGTTTGGCAAGATTTAATGTTTGCTTGTTCGGTCTATGACATGACTGATCTTGATTGGGTTGAAACCATGAAAGAAGAGATTAAAGATAATCTCATTCGGATGCGTCATCATCCATCGATAGCATTAATTTGTGGCAATAACGAAAATGAAACCGCCATAGAATTTTGGCATGTTCCATCCGTTGAAGTGTCAAAAGAATTTTATATTCAGCAATATAATGAAATTATCCCGCCTTTAGTGGAAGAATATTTCCCACAAATCGATTACTGGCCATC
>CAYIYY010000062.1:0-6371 GCA_964367605.1 uncultured Candidatus Izemoplasmatales bacterium
GTTCCAAGAACCTCTTTTTTTTAAGGGAATTAACTATATCGTATTGACGTCCGGCGTATAATTATCAATACTTTCGATATTTGGTTTCGGAATTCGACTTTGAATTGCTTTCATTTCATAGATTAACAAACCAAGTCCTAATAGACCCGCAACTGTATCTGAAATTGCGAAACTTATCCACAATCCTTGTAGCCCAAGTAACGGTGTTAAAATGTAGGCTAAGGGAATAAACAAGATGACTTGTCTTGAGATAGCCACAATCATTGCTTTTAAAGGATAACCGATAGCTTGATAAACCGAACTGATGATGACTTGGAATCCAACGAGTATGAAACCTAAAGCAATAACTTTAAACGCTTCACTCCCATTGATAATGAAGAGTTGATTATCGGTCTCTGAAAAAATGGAAAAGATGGATTCAGCGAAAAACTGAATAAAGACAAACCCTAAAAAGAAATAGACCATGATTATCTCAGTTGAAAAACGGATGACTGATTTCAATCGTTGATGGTTTTTTGCGCCATAATTAAATCCTACAATGGGAGTCATTCCTTGTATGATACCAAACGCGGGCATGAATACAAAGGACATAACACGGTTGATGACACCGTAGATGGAGATATAGATGGCCGGATCTCCTTCTGTATATTTTCCAATTAAGCGGTAAATGATAATTGCTAAAAACGCACCGATAGAGTTTCTTAGGAAAGAAGGTAATCCAATGATAGATATTTCCTTCACCATTTTTAGAGGGATATTAAAGAAATGTTTCAAACTGATCATCAGTGATGATTTGTGATTGATGGAAACTGAAAATATATAGATAAATGCCACAATCTGAGAGATGACTGTCGCAATGGCAGCGCCACGAACGCCCATCCCAAAACCCCAATCAAAAATGAAAATAGGGTCTAAAATGATATTGAGTCCCGTCCCAATCATCATGGAATACATCGCAATTTTTGCTCTTCCTTCAGCTCTTGTTAGATTATTCAAAACCATCGTTAGGGATAAAGGCGCAAGTCCGATTAAGATAACAATCATGTAATCTTCAGCGTAAACGATGTTTGAAGCACTTGCACCAAAGAAAATGAGTAAATCATCTAAAAAGATAAACCCTAAAACAGACATCACTAAAGAACTGATTAACGCGATTCTTAATGCGGTATTTACCGCTGACTTCATGGTTTCGGTATCTCCTCTGCCAAAAGCACGCGAAAAGATCGAAGCACTTCCCATACCAATCATCAAACTGACGGCCATCGCAAGCATTTGAACTGGAAAGGCAAAGGCTAAACCGCCAATCGCTATTTCTCCAACACCAATCGATACAAAAAGCGTATCAACGAAATTATATAAAGCATTCACGACCATGCCTAAAATAGCGGGTATCGATAATTGAATTAATACTTTTTTGATGTTATGTTTTCCTAACATTTCTGCATTGCTAGCTTTCATAAAACACTTCCTACTCATGATTAATTAAAAAAAATCTCGACGTCTATTATATCATAAAAGTCATATTTATATTGTGAGAATCGCGTGAAATTAAAAAAGGACAACGAGTGTCCTTTTAAATTAATTATTTCTTTTCTTCTTTGATGGGTTCTTTCTTTTCTTCTTTCACTTCTTCAACGGGTTTAACCGGTGTATCTTCACCTAAATATTTCGGTAAATCCATCCCTGCCATTTTGAAGAGGTCATTCATTGGAGGAATCGACTTCATGAGACTTGAGGCAAAATTAGAAGTTGCTGAACCGTCTTTAGAAGAGCCATTATCCCAAACAGTAATCTTATCAAATTTAAGGTTTTTGATGGCTTCAACTTGAATCTTAACTAAAGCTTCTAACTTATCAGCGATGAGCATTTTGATGGCTGCGTCAGGGCTTGAACCAGCTGCTTCGACTAAGTCTTTAAATCCAGTCGCTTGTTTTGATAGTATTTCTAAGGTACCACGAGCTTGAGCTTCCATTTTTGAATAGATACCGTCAGCTTCACCTTTTGCTTTTCTTCTGATTTCTTCTGCTTCAGCTTCAGCTTGTAAGACTCTTTGTTGCTTTTCAATTTCTGTTTTGACGATGATATCGGCTTCTAATGTCGCTTTTTCACGATTTGCACGCGCTAATTCGGCGGACTTTTCTGCTAGATAAGCATCTTCTAAAGATTTTGCTGCAGCGATTTTTTCAGCAGTCATAGCTCTTCTTAATGCTTCTGCTTCAATTTCACGGCGTGTCGCATTCGATTGTGAAATCAATCCTAAGGATTCATTTTCACCGGTGATTGCTGTTGAGTTAGCACTGGCGACTTGAATTCTTTGGTCACGAACTGCGTTGGCTTCACCAATGGATCCATCACGATTTTTTTCAGCGACTGATTTTTTAGCGTCATTGATTGCTTTGGCAGCGGCTTCTTTGCCTAAAGCTTGAATATAACCAGATTCATCATTGATGTCGGTAACGTTCACGTTAATCAAACGAAGACCAATTTTCTTCAGTTCAGTTTCAACGTTTCTAGATACTGCTTCTAAGAATTTGTCTCTATCGGTATTGATTTCTTCAATATCCATCGTTGCGATGATTAAACGCAATTGACCAAAGATAATATCTTTTGCGAGTTCTTGGATTTCATTCATTTCAAGTCCAAGTAATCTTTCAGCGGCATTTTGCATGATGCCAGGTTCTGTTGAGATACCAACTGTAAAACGAGATGGAACATCGATACGGATGTTTTGACGCGATAAAGCGTTTTTCAAATCCACGCTAATTGAAATTGGCGTTAAATCCAAAAATTGATAGGCTTGGATAAACGGATAGATGAATTTCGCTCCACCATGAATACAAGTTGCTGATTTAGAAGTACCATCAGCGTTTTCTCCAACTTTACCATAAATGACCATGATTTTATCAGAAGGACACTTATGAATTCTTGAAACGATGAAAATTAAAACAGTGAATAAAATGACGATAAGTGCGACGACAAGTCCAATCCAGTCGCCTGTTGCTAAAAATAATGGGTTCATTGAATTTCTCCTTTATATAAAATTTTAATTACTTGTTGTTGTTTTTTGAGACGATAACTGTAGTTTCATTTTCCATACTTATAACCGTAACGCTCGTACCCGTCGTTAAATCAGACTCATCATCGGTCATGGCGTCAACTTCGACAAATCGTTCTTGGAAGGTTAATGTGACCTTCCCTACGCCTTTTCTTCTTGCTGGAACCCGGATATAAACCGTTCCATTTTTACCAATTGCGTTTTTATAGGATAAATTCCCTTCTGATTCTAACTTCATCGACATTCTAAAAGCATATGCGAGTACATAAGAAGCGATAATCCCTGCGATAACACCAAATAACCCTGCTAACAAAGGATGAACGATGCCAGCGAAACCATAGGCTGTCCATGCACCAACAGAAAGAAATGCTAAAACACCTCTGACGGTTAATATTCTTAATCCACTAAACCCTGATAATGGTTCATCATTCAGTGGATCAATGTCATCCAATTGATCATCGAGAGATATGTCGCCATCTGCTTCAAATCCTTCACCATCTCCACCAAAAAGCATTAACACCAAAAAGATAATCATCACAACCGTCGCTGCTGTCGCTAAGACAAACATCACTTGTTGAAATGAAGTCAGTGCTTCCCACCATTGCATAGAAAAACCTCCTTATTTTGTTTATTACATATATCTATATCAATTATAACATTGAAAGAGACAAATGAAATAAATTTTTTATGTGATTTTTTTGCTATACAAAAATATAAAAAAGGGACGTCAACACGATAAAGTGCAGTCATCCCTTGTTGATAATTTCAAATTATTTCTTTTTAAAATCGAGCATATGTCCCATTTTATCTTTTTTGGTTCGCATATAAAATTCATTTCTTTCGTTATGATTGAGTTGAATTTTTACACGGTTAACAATTTCAATGCCATATCCTGATAATCCATGAATTTTCTTAGGATTATTGGTCATCAATTTCATCTTTTTAACACCTAAATTGGATAACATTTGAGCGCCGATTCCATAATCTCTTAAATCATCGGGAAATCCTAAAGCAATATTGGCTTCAACGGTATCTAACCCTTGATCTTGTAAAGCATAAGCTCTAATTTTATTAATAAGACCTATGCCTCTACCTTCTTGGCGCATGTAAAGAATAATCCCTCTGCCAGCTTTCTCAATTCTACGCATTGCTGTGTGCAATTGTTCACCGCAATCACAGCGTTGCGAACCGAAAGAGTCTCCGGTTAAACATTCGGAGTGAACTCTAATTAAGACAGGCTCATCGGTCGTTACATCCCCTTTAACTAAAGCGACATGGTGTTCACCGTTTAGTTTGTTAATGAATCCAACCATTTGAAACTCACCATATTTTGTTGGCATTTTCGCGGATGCGACTCGTTCAATCAAAACATCGGTTTGACGTCGTTTGTAAATCAAATCAGAGATTTTTAATAAGGGATATTCATCTTTTTCTTTTTTCAAGTAATTGGCAGTGATGGCTTTTCCATCATCAGAAACTAAAGAATAAAACAAGCCAACAGGAGGAAGATTGGCTAACCAACATAAATCAATGATCGCTTCAGCGGCAGCCGCTCTTTTGAGAACGCCACCTTGTCTTGTGGAAACCACTTGATATTGTCCGCCAATACGGAAGTCATCAATCGATGCATTGGGATTAAGTAGCGCTGAAATAAAACCATCAATTGAATCTTTAGACGGTTTGGATTCAAAACCGAGATTCACGAAATCTTCATCATATTCAAAATTAATATTCTTTTTTACACCTGTTATTTGCCCGTATTTTTCATACCCTAAGACGATAGTGGGTCCTGTTTGATAAGGACAAAAATGTGACAATAGTTTTTCGTCTAACACTGGTTTTGCGATAGCGACGTAGTGACATTCGTTTTCAAGACCATCATCATCGACTAAGATAATCTTGTTTCCTTCTTTTAATAATTCAATCGATTCTTCAACAGTTAAATATTTAAGCATGGTTTTTCTCCTTTGTCATATCTGCCTTTTGCGTTGCTTCAAAAATATAATCTTGTCCTAGTGGAAATACATGATCAAAATTAAGCTTAACAGCCTCTTGAAGTGTCTTAAAACCTTCTCCAGATACTGCTGTTTTTGCGTTCTCTCCGCCGATAATGATTGGAGAAATCGTCGCATATAAACGGTTAAAATAATGACCTTTGATAAATGAGAAATGAATGGTTCCTCCACCTTCAACTAAAACCGATTCAACCCCTATTGATTTTAGTTTAGTTAAGACTTGTTTTAAGTCCATCGGAACAACTTCATTTTCAATTTCGATGATGATGACTTTTAATTTTTTCAATCGATTCTTCTTCGCTTGATTGGCATCTTTTCTTGTAACAATAATCGTTCTTGATTGATTATTTTGATGAAGTAATGGTTCTTCTTCATCAATTTGTAAGTTAGAATCAAGAATAATTTTATCAGGATTTCTTGAAATGTCTTGATCAAGTCTCGTCGTTAATGATGGATGATCAATTTTAACGGTATTAATTCCAACTAAAATGGCTTGATGCTTATTCCTTAATTGGTGAATGAACACTCTTGATTCAGCCCCTGAAATATATTTCGAATCACCGGTCACAGTCGCAATTTTTCCATCGAGTGACATTCCGAAACTAAGGGTAATAAAGGGGATATCTGACTTTATTGAATGGAAGTACACTTCGTTTAATCGAAGTCCTTCTTCTTTTAATAATCCAACATGAACTTCGATCTTATTGTCTTCAGCCCACTTAACGAATTCGTGAGGTGTAATTGCATTTAAAGCGCTTATTTCGATTCTTAAAATACTAGAATGTAATATCCAAAGCATTAGTTTGGGAATCATATCCGGTTCATAGGGTAAATAAAGGATACCACCTTGTTTGATGCTTTGACGGTTTAACGCGTCATCCAAAGCCTCTTTTCCATCTTCAGCCCAGGAGAATAAAATATCATCACCTGAGACCAGCAATATACTTTGATAAGGTTGATGTAATACATAACCCTCTCCCTGTCTTGCAAGTTCAAGTGCTTTTTCCATCCATAGTTTCTTATTCATCCTATTCACCTACCATAAATTCAACACTTTAATTATATAACAACTTACAACAACGAACAAATGCGTTGCTCATAACTTTATCTATCTCGAATACTATCACAATGAAAAGAAATCTTCAATCACTCCACCACATTTAATAAAAAAACCCACTCAAATAAAGTGGATTTAATCAAAGATTTATTTTAACAATTCTAGAATATCATTTCGAATTTCTTCAGGGGTTACCGTTGGCGAGAAACGTTTTATAACATTTCCTTCTTTATCTATTAAAAAT
>CAYIYY010000063.1:0-4678 GCA_964367605.1 uncultured Candidatus Izemoplasmatales bacterium
TAAATAAATACGTTAAATCCCATTTCATGTTGATTACCTCCAAAGATATATTAATTAAATTATACCATATTTGAAGAAAATGTTTTTATAATTACATCGATATGATATAATATTCATGCTGAAAGCGAGGGATATCCTATGATTACTCTATACACTAGCTCAAGTTGCTCATCATGTAGAAAAGCAAAAAAATGGCTTGAAGAAAACCGCATTCCTTACAAAGAAAAAAATATAGTTGGAATTCGTTTAACTCGCGACGATATCATTAATATGTTAAAATTTTCTGAGAATGGTTTTGAAGATATCATTTCAACCCGTTCAAAGATATTTAAAGATAATAATCTTGAAACAGAAGAGATGAGATTTGGTGAGTTAGCTGATTTTATCATCGATAATCCAACGATTTTAAAACGTCCGATTATCGTGAATGAAAAAATCATGCAAACCGGTTATAACGAAGATGAAATCAGAGCTTTCATTCCAAGAAAGTTCCGTGATCAAGTCAAATGCGATGAATGTATGGATGATTGCGAATACAAAAATTGTATTCGAGATGCAATGAAGAATGTAAAAAAGGTAAGAGCGTTATAAATATATTCTAAAGATGGATTTTCCATCTTTTTATTTTGATTTGTTTTGCTTTGAAAACGTTTTAGTAATACGATAATGTTGTAAAAATCGAACAAATAGCGTAAAATAGAATAGTAATGAGAATAATCTAAAAATATTTTAGGAGGAATAATATGTCAGTAAAAGTTGCTATTAACGGATTTGGACGTATCGGCCGTCTTGCTTTTCGCCTTATGTTTGGAAATCCAGAATTTGAAGTTGTTGCAATCAATGATTTAACCGATGCTCAACAATTAGCTTATCTTTTGAAATACGATTCAAGCCAAGGAAGATATGCTAAGGAAGTTAGTTTTGAAGGAACAGATTTAGTAGTTGAAGGCGTTAAAATTCCAGTTTACGCTTTAAAGAACCCAGCTGAATTACCATGGAAACAATACAATGTTGACGTTGTGTTAGAATGTACAGGTTTCTTTACTTCTAGAGAAGCTGCACAAGCACATATTCAAGCAGGAGCTAGAAAAGTAGTTATCAGTGCTCCAGCAAAAGAAAAAGATGTTCCTACCGTTGTTTTTGGTGTTAACGAAAATACATTAACCGGTTCAGAAACAATTTTATCAGCAGCTTCTTGTACAACAAACTGCTTAGCTCCAATCGCAAAAGTTTTAGATGACAATTTTGGCATCGTTAAAGGTTTCATGACAACCGTTCATGCTTATACGAATGACCAAGCAACACTTGATGGACCACATAAAGCTGGTATCTTCGCAAGAAGAGGACGTGCTGCTGCTGCAAATATCGTTCCAGCTTCAACAGGCGCAGCTAAAGCAATTGGTTTAGTACTTCCAAGTTTAAAAGGAAAAATGGATGGTATGGCATTACGTGTTCCAGTTGTGACGGGTTCAGTAGTTGACTTAGTTGTTGAATTAGAGAAGAAAGTTACAGAAGCTGAAGTTAATGCTGCTGTAAAAGCTGCTCAATCTCCAACATTAGGTTATACAGAAGATCCAATCGTATCTAGCGACGTAGTTGGCATTACTTTCGGATCATTATTTGATTCATTAAGTACAAAAGTCATGGAAGTTGATGGCAAGCAATTGGTTAAAGTCATTTCTTGGTATGACAATGAAATGTCATTTACAGCTCAAATGGTTCGTACTTTAAAACATTTCTCTGAATTAATCTAAATCACTCGAATTATTAAAAGCATCCTTCGGGGTGCTTTTTTCAAAAAAAGAGGAACCTATGGAAATATTCAATTCTCTAATCGATAATTATCAAATCTTTATCTCGGAAAATTCATGGTTAGCGATTCTAGCGACCTTTATTTTGCCATTTATCGAAGCCATCATTCCCACACTTCCTCTAGGCGCAATCATCGGAATTAATCTTGGCGTCATGTCCCAAGCCTTTGGACCGACATTAGGAATTATTCTAACAATCCTTTTCTCGGTTGCGGGATCATTTGCAGGGATGTTTATTATTTTCTTAATCATTAGAAAAACACTCACTCAAAAGTTTTCTGAGAAAGTTGAGTCAAATGAAATTGGAAGAAAGTTCTTGAATATCGCACACGGAAAAAACATCGGTATGATGATGGTATTCTTAGCCAATCCGTTTATGCCAAGTTCTATCTTAAATTACGCACTATCTTTCACAAAAATTAAAACTAAGACATATATTTGGATGAATTTAGTTTCAAGACTGATCATTATGTCATTCTTTGTCTTTTTAGGAAGTTTATTTGATATTCAGAATCATCCACTCAATGTTATCTGGTTATCATTAGCTTATGCCATCGTCTTCATATTGATATTTATCTTCAAAAAAAGAACAAAATAATTATTTCAGAAATCATTCATCGAGAAATCGGTGGATTTTTTTAATTTTTTCAAAAAAAAGTGTTGACTTTACATACTATGTATTGTATAGTATTATGCGTAAGGGGGTATACGATGGATATTCAATTAAAAAAAGGGTTTTTAGAAATACTTGTCTTGGCTTCCTTAAAAAATGAAGATTCCTATGGTTACCGTATCATTCAAGATGTTTCTGAAATTATGGAAATATCTGAGTCGACACTCTATCCCATCCTCAAACGATTAGAAGCACAAGATTTCGTTACAACGTACTCAACTGAGTACAATTCAAGATTAAGAAAATATTATAAGATTACTAAATTAGGATTACAAAAGATAAAAGAATCAGAGTCAGATTTTTTAGAGATTAAAAAAATCTATGATTACATTCTTAAATAGGGGGAAAGTATGAATAAATACGAGTTTTTATATAAATTGAATAAGAATTTCGATTCATTTAAAGCAAGTGATCGTGATGAAATTACCCATTATTATGATGAACTTATTCAAGACGCGGTTGATAATGGCGAGAATGAAGAGGATTTCATCGACCGATTAGGCAGTATTGAAACGATTATTAGAACAATCAAAAAAGACGATACTTTTGTGACAAACGTTAAAGAGAAAAAAGACTTTGAACTAAGAAAAGTTTTTAGTGTCACATCCAAAGTCGTCGGATACGCAATATTCGTTTTTGTGATTATCGTTATTGGTAGTATTGCCTTTTCACTGGTTACTTCCGGTGCATCGTTATTCATAGTCGGTGCGACAAGACTTATTATCGGTCTAAAAAATGGTGTTTCATCGATGACATTAATTATGTATGGTGGTAATATTTTCCTTGGCATTGGGCTTTTATTGCTTGGGGCATCAGGGTTTTGGTGGTTGATTAAACAATCAAAAGATAAATTAGAAAAATTACTGGAATGGATCCAGAAAACGTTAGATAAACGGGGAGAATAGAAATGAGAAAAGTATTAGGTATTACATTGTTATTGGTATTTCTTGGAGTAGTATTTACAGTTGTTGGATTTTTAATGAGCGATGAAACAGATTTCAATCTGTTTGAACGCCCAGATTACACATTGACTGAACTGACCTATGAAGCAAATGAAGTGAGTGAATTCATGATGCTTTTCAGCAATCGTGCAATAGAAATATTGCCTTCTGAATCAGACCAAATCGTTATTAAATATTATGAAGCAGAAGATGATTGGATTGATGTTACATTAGAAGATACCAATCTTGAATTAATCAATCGCACAAAATGGTATTTTGGAATTTCATGGGGCATTTGGAATTGGGGCGGCATCGACTATAATAATGTTGAAGTCTATCTGCCAGCATCGGTTTTAGATTATGTACTAGATATTACAACCTCTAATGGCGCTATTACGATGTTGGACATTACTAATTTGAAAGAACTTAATTTTGCTTCCTCAAACGGAGCGATTAAAGTCGAAGATGTTCATGTAACTGATTATTTTAAAGTTGATACTTCAAATGGAAAAATCACTTTAGATTATATAACCTCAGATGCATTAGTTTCAGTCCATACATCCAACGGCGAAATTGATATCGATCATTTAACAGCTTCAGATATTAACGCTCATACCTCCAATGGAGGGATTGAAGTTAACATTTATGGTGAATATTCTTTATATCGAGTTGAACTCGATACCTCCAATGGTAGCACTTATATTGATGGTGAAGAGAAAAATGATTCTGTCTATAACCCTTCACTTGATAGCGTTATTAATCTTGATACATCGAATGGAACGATTAGACTAAATTTTATCAACTAAGAAGCACATGAATTTGTGCTTTTTTTTATACTAATGAAAAGTTTATGTTATAATATTTTTATTAAGTACTAATAAAGAGGTGCCTTATATGAATGAAAATCGTTTTTCTATTAGAAGAAACAATTTGATTAAAGAAATTGAAGATCGCTCCATTGTTATCCTTTACTCGCTTGAAGCTCCTCATAAGACAACGGATCAATATTATCCTTACGAAATTAATCGTAATTTTTACTATTTGACTGGATTAAAGAAGTCAAATTTTACGTTGATACTTCAAAAAGATGGAAAAAATCAATTTGAGTACTTATTCATCGAAGAAGCAACGGATTATTCAAATAAATGGTTAGGCAAAAGAATGACTAAACAAGAAGCATCACTCGTTTCAGGAATTGAAGAAAAAAATATTTTCTTCGTTGAGCAATTTGATACTTTCTTGCATCAACAAAT
>CAYIYY010000063.1:4778-6268 GCA_964367605.1 uncultured Candidatus Izemoplasmatales bacterium
GATATTTCAAGAACGTTCCCAGTAAACGGAAAATTCTCAAGCCGTCAAAAAGAAATCTATGAATTAGTCTTATCGGTGAACAAAGCATGTATCGACTTTGTGAAACCTGGCATTATGATGAGCGAACTGAACCTACATGCAAAAAATCTCTTAGCTGAAGGCGCATTAAAATTAGGGTTGATTCAATCGCTAGATGAAATTTCAAAGTACTACTACCATAATGTCAGTCATTATCTCGGACTCGATGTTCATGATGTTGGCTCCTACTTAATCCCTTTAAAAGCAGGTGTCGTTCTCACCATTGAACCTGGTTTCTATATTGAAGAAGAAAATATCGGAATTCGTATTGAAGATAATGTTTTAGTCACGGAAACAGGTTCTATTAACCTATCCGAATCGATTATCAAAGAAGTTAAAGATATCGAAGAATACATGTCAAAGTAAGATAATCAAGAAAGGATGATCCTTTTGAATTACATCGAAGGCATTCTGAAGAATTATTTGTTTTTCAATGAATCAAACGCTTATTCTGTCTTAAAAATTGAAATTACGGACACGAATGAGCCTAATCTCGTATTTTTTGAACCCACGATTATTGTTTGTGGGTTTTTTCCTAAGTTAGAGCTCTCTACGAAATATCGTTTTTACGGAAAAGAAAAAAGTCATCCCAAATATGGAACTCAATATGACGCCGAGAGATATGAAAAAATTATGGACAATACCTATGACGGTTTAATTGATTACTTATCGAGCGGAATCGTTAAAGGCATTGGTCCCAAGACGGCGAAGCGGATTATTGATACATTAGGACTTGATGCGCTTGATAAAATTGCGAATAATCCCAACGTTCTAGATCAAGTTCCTAAATTGCAAAAACAAAAAAAATATGAAATTCAATCCTCCATCATTGATAACCGGATGATGGAATCGACCTTAGTTTGGTTATATGGTTTTCAAATATCACCGAAAATGTCGATGCGTATTTTTCAACGATATGGGTTAAAAACGATTGATATTATCCAAGAAAACCCTTATGTTTTAATCGATGAAGTTGAAGGAATTGGCTTTAAACGTGCTGATGAAATTGGCCTAAAGGTGGGCTTTTCCTACGATAGTCCCTTAAGAATTTCAGCGGTTATTTTGTATTTACTACAAGAATATGCGAATAAATATGGTGATACCTTCGTCAATCGACTTAAATTGATTGAATATACTTTCACTTTCTTAAAGGTTGACGATAATTTATTTGTTGAACAATCTATGATAGAAGATATGATTCATCAAATGGAATCCAATCATAGACTTGCGATTATCGATGATAAAATTGGATTGATGACATTATACAATTCTGAAAAAAGTATTGCTTCTAAAGTTCAATCATTGATTAAACGAGACGTCGATTTAATCAATTCTGACATTCTAAAATCCGCTGTGACAGAATTTGAATCAATGAATGGAATAACTTATACGACTAATCAAAGAGAAGCGAT
>CAYIYY010000064.1:0-6259 GCA_964367605.1 uncultured Candidatus Izemoplasmatales bacterium
ATAGTTGTCTGCTTTTACTTCAGGAATATATCTTCTTCGATTCAAAATCGTTTTAACGTATCCATTTGTTTTCGCTTCTTCAATTTGGCGGTCCATAAATCCTTTAATTTCAGGAAAGTTTTCAAAATAGTTTTGAATAAATAATTCTGCTTGTTTTGGTGAAATTTTTAAGTCTTCAGAAAGACCCCAGGATGTTTTACCATAAATGATACCGAAGTTAACCGCTTTGGCTTGTCTACGTTCATTAGAAGAAATCTCATCTTTATGAAAGATTAGTTTTGCCGTATGGGTATGAATATCTTCTCCACTTTGAAAAGCACTCATCAAATTTTTCACATTTGCCATATGTGCCAAAACGCGGAGTTCAATTTGTGAATAGTCGCATGAATATAATTGACTCGCCATATCCGCAATAAATATCTTGCGTAATTCTTTTCCATCATCGGTTTTAATTGGTATATTTTGCAAGTTAGGTTCGACCGAAGATAATCGCCCAGTTTGGGCAATTGTCTGCTTATAGATTGTATGAACACGTGAATCGTTTTTAACTGCGAGTGCCGTTTTAATCCCTTCAAAATAGGTTGAGTATAATTTGGTTAAAGAACGATATTCAATAATCTTAGAAATGATTGGATTAAAATCAACTAATTGTTCTAAAACGGAGATATCTGTGGTGTAACCTGATTTTGATTTTTTATAATATGGAAGATTCATTTTCTCAAATAGGATAACACCCAATTGCTTAGGTGAGTTGATATTAAATTCTTCACCTGATAAAGCATAAATCTCTTTTTCAAGATTGGCAATTCTATCAAATAAATTCTCGCCAAAACGTTCAAGTTCGAATGTATCGATTTTAATACCTTCAAATTCCATTTTCGCAAGCGCATTAGCCAATGGAATTTCAATGTCATTCAGTAACGATAGTTGATCGTATTCGATATTAATTTTCGTAACTTTATCCTTGAGTAGAAAGATTGCTCTCGCTTTATCTGTTACATGTTTTTTTACTATTTCTATGTCGTCAGGAACCTTGTATTTTGCTCCACGGCCATAAACGATTTCATCGTATTCGACGTCAATATAATCAAAATTTGCAGTAACGACTCGCATATCTTCTTTGGTCATGTTTGGATTAATTAAATAAGCTGCTAGCAACAAATCAAATGTGACTCCTTGGATGTCAATATGATCCCACATAAGTGCTACTTTTGTTTGTTTAAAATCATAGACGAATTTTTCAATAGAAGCATCTTTAAGCCAATTGATAAAATTTGGATTTGATAAAGCAAATTTATAATCTAGATAAAATGATCCTAATTGATTCGATATGGCAAATCCGATTTTTTCAGAAACATGGTAGTTCGTACCAAATAGTTCTAAATGCAATGCAGATCCTGAAAGTAATATTCGATTAAATTCTGCTGAGTCAGTGATTGTTGTGTAAACCAAATTATCATTTTTTACTTGTGAAGTAAAATCAATTTTACGGATTAATGAATGCAACTCCATTTTTTGAAGGAATGTTTTCAAATGTTCTAGATTAGGACCTTTATATTCAAAATCATCCATGGCGAGGGTGTTGTCAAAGTCAGTAACAATCGTCGCTAATTCTTTAGAAAATAGTGCTTGGTCCTTGTATGTTTCAACTTTCTCTTTCAATTTCCCTTTTAAATCGTTAGTATTATTTAGCAAAGCTTCAAGGGTTCCATATGTTTCAAGTAATTTTGTTGCAGTTTTATCACCAACTCCTGGAATCCCAGGAATATTATCTGAAACATCACCGACTAATCCCTTATAATCCCGCATTTGATCTGGACGGATACCTAATTTTTCAACCATCACTTCGGGTGTATAGATTTCAATTTCGCTAATCCCTTTTTTGGATATGACTTGACGAACATTTGGTCCTAACAACTGAAATAGGTCATGGTCATTAGAAAATATGTCAATTTGATCAAAATCATTGTTAAAATGACTGGCACAAAATCCAATAATATCGTCAGCTTCATATAAATCTTGTTCATAACGTGCGATATTCGCACTATCTAAATATTCGCGAACAAGTGGCATTTGACTAATTAGTTCTGAAGGCGTTTCTTTTCTAGTTCCTTTATAGGTTTCATATTTTAAATGTCTCCAAGTTGGGCCTTTTGGGTCCCAGGCAACCAAAATATGTGTATAATCCATTTTGACAATTCCTTGCATGGCTGAAACAAAACCAAATACAGCGTTGGTATAAACTCCTTGGCTGTTTTTCATTAAATTCCCCATCGCTGCAGTGGCGTAATATGAACGAAATAAGAGATTATTTCCATCGACTAAAAGTAATTTTTTCATTCAGGTACCTCAACTTTCATACTCATTGTAACATGCTTAGAAAAAAAATGCACATGAAGCATGTACACTTTTTCGTTATATTATAAGTTCTCAGATGGAAAATTACGATGAAATACTTCTTGAAGTCCTTTAAGAAGTAATCGTTCATCAAAAATAACAGTCTCTTCTAATAATGATGATAATAATTTCGCATGACCGCCTGTTAGAATAACAGGAAGCAGGTCATTTCCGAGTTGTTTTTTTACACGTCTGATCATTCCATCTATCATTGAAGCATGACCGTAGACAATTCCGGATTTAATGCAATCAACGGTATTAGTTCCTAGTAATTTAGTTGGAATTTCAAGTTCTACTTGAGGAAGTAAAGATGTTTTACTAATTAATGCATTTTTTTGAGTTGTAATACCGGCTGTAATGATGACGCCTTTCAACATTAAATTATCAACATAGGTAAATGTCGTCGCCGTTCCCAAATCGACGATTAAACAAGTGGGGGCATAAGCGACTGAGGCGCCGATCGCATTAGCAATCAGATCTGATCCAACTTCCTTTGGATTGTCAGAATTAATTCTAATACCGGTTTTAACACCTTGTCCTAAAAACAAAGGAGTCAAGTCATACCAATTGATAAAGTACTCACGAAAAACATCATTCAATTCAGGAACAACTGAAGAAATAATGATATGGTTAATATTAAAATCTTTAAGCATTATGTTTAAAGTGACTGCGTACTCATCACTTGACTTACTCTTTTCAGTATTTAATCGAAACATTTTTTCGATTTTTTTTTGATTTGATAAGCCGATTGTAATGGTTGTATTTCCTATATCAATCAATAGAAGCAATCGTCTCATTCCCTTCATCTGGTTCATCTATTTTCTCTTCTTTTTTTAGGATTGCGACTAATCGATCAGCAACCACTGCGCCAACAGATGCTGCTAACCCCGCTTCAATGAGTCCATTAGAAACTAAGACACTAAGGATGATGGTCGTGATAGTGCTAATAGAACTTGTTCCTCGCATAAAATCAAGTAAACCTTCTCCGCCCGAATCAACGACTGAACTAACAGAAGGTAAATTTAATGCTAATGGAAATGCAGAAATCATTAAAGGTAAAACCATCAAGGTATGAACTAAAGTTAAAAGACCAAAACTAATAACCAATGCTAATAGTCTACCTTTAAATAATTTTAAAAAGAATCGATATACGTCATAAATAATCAAGCCAAAGATAAATCTTGGTAAAATAGACACCCATGGAAAGATAAAAATGTAATCGAGTCCCACACTTGTTAATGCACGGAAAAATGATGTCAATCCAAAGGTTAATCCTAAGATAATTCCACCTTTGCGTCCCATGATAATAGCGCCAATTAACACCGGTATGTGAATCAAAGTAACACTGGTGCCAACAACCGTTATATACCCTAAATAGGGTACAAAACCCATAACAACGATGATAGCTATAAACATGGCTAGTAATGTCGTTTCTCTTACTTTTCTTTTGTTACCAAAAAATTCTTTTGTATTCATTTTTTTCTCCTTTTTAAGCCACTTTTGTGGTCTCATAAGTATTCTTTGAACAGATTAAACGTTTGCTTTAATTTCGTTAATCTTGTTAAAGTCGATTTTTTCTAACATAGCCAATATAACCGCTTTGACCGCTTCATAATCATCTAGATGAATCATTGAAGTCGATGAATGGATATATCTTGATGGCATACCGATGGTACAAACTAATACACCATCTTCTGATAATTGAACTTTAGCAGCGTCAGTTCCACCGCCAGATTTATAGTATTGAAATTTGATGTTATGCTCTTTTGCTGTTTCTTCAACGAATTGTTTCATACCTTGATGCATGATGGCATTAGGATCATAGAAACGAACCATAAATCCTCCGCCTAATTTGCCACCGATGTCCGAATCCTCAAAAGTATCAGAACATGGACTGCAATCAACTGCAATGAATAAATCAGGTTTAATCATATAAGAAGATGTTCCAGCACCGCGTAAACCTACTTCTTCTTGAACATTCGCTCCTGCATAGAGTTGACACGGAAGTTTTTCTTTATCAACGGTTTGTAAGATATCTAAAGCCATTCCACAACCAAAACGGTCATCCCAAGCCTTTGAAAATATCTTCTTTCCATCTTTTGATACTTTATAATTATTTTCAAAGACAATTTGTTGACCAATTTTTACGCCTAGTTCAGCGACATGTTCCTTTGAGTCAGCGCCAATATCTAAAACGAAGTCATCAAAATCACTGACTTGTTTGGAGGCACCATCCCGTAATAAATGCGGGGGTTTAGCACCAACAACACCTGGAACAAAAGAACCATCGTCAATTACGACGTTTAGATGTTCGCTCATCATAATTGGAGCATTGATAGAACCAATTGGAATCATCTTGATAAATCCTTTATCAGTGATTCCAGCAACCATCGCTCCAACTTCATCCATGTGTCCGGCAATCATGACTTTTGGGCCATTCTTATGTTGATTAATAACTCCAAAAATCGAGCCGATTTTATCTTGAACGACCACTTCAGAGACTTTTTCTAGTTCAGCTTTCATAAATTTTCTAACATACTTCTCGTGTGCAGATACTCCTGGTAAATCAACTAACGTTCGGTAATGTGCTTTTAGCATTTTCTACTCCTTTATTTGGAAACGGATATAATATATTGGATTGCCCATCGAAACGAACTTGGTTTCAAATTCTGTTTCAACATTCATGATATCTAATTCTTTGTGAAGGTCTAAGCTAATTTTGAAAATTATTGAGTCATTTTGAACTAAAGTCATCATTGTATATTCGAAAAAATTATAATTATCGGTTTTATATTCAATGACTGAGTTTTTGCCTATAATCGACTGATATTTTGATAAGAACAGAGGGCTAGTTAGCCTTCTTTTCGCATGGGCCTTTTTTGGCCAAGGATCAGAAAAATTTAAATACAGATGTGATATTTCATCTTTTTCGAATATTAAAGGTAATTTCTCGGCATCAACATAGATTAATCTCACATTTGGTAAAGGTTCGACCAATAACTTTTCTAAAGCTCTAACAATGACAGAATCGAACTTTTCAATTCCCAAGTAATTGATTTCAGGGTGTAATTTCGCTAATTCGAAGAGAAATTTACCTTTTCCAATACCTATTTCAAGATGAATTGGATGATTGTTAGAGAAAATGCTATCCCATTTACCTTTAATATCAATAGGATCGATATAAACTAACTCAGGATAACTTCTCAATTTATCTTGAGCATATTTTACTTTTCTAAGTCTCATCTACTGAATTACTCCGTACATAGTTTTTCAATGGCTTCAGCGTAAATAGCTGCGGCCATTATCATTTCATCGATAACCAAATATTCATTTGGTTGATGAGCTAAATCTTCATTTTTTGGAAGATTAGGACCAAAAGCAACAGCTTTTTTTAATGTTCTCGCATAGGTTCCGCCACCAATTGTGACGATTGGAGATTCGTAATCATTGGAGTATTTCTGATAAGCGGCTAATAACGTTTTAACAAGCGGATCTTCAGGGCTGACGTAATGTGGTTTTGAATTTTTATGCGGGACGTATTTAAAACCGTATTCGGTTATTGATTTTCCAATTTTAGCTGTTTGTAGGTCAAAATCAAAACCCTTTGGATAACGGATGTTAACGCCTACTTTAAATTCATTGTTTTCATAGTTGATGATGGCTAAGTTAATCGTCAATTCTTTCATTTCAGGGTCAAAATGATCGATTCCTAGTTTTTTTCCATAGTAATCGTGTGTTTGATATTTACATAGGTAATCTATGAGTTTTGAAGCCGTATGATCTTTTAAAAATTCTGCCATGAGGAAAATGGCATTAACGCCGTTATATGGCCATGCAGCATGAGAATTCTTTCCAAAAATAG
>CAYIYY010000065.1:0-6257 GCA_964367605.1 uncultured Candidatus Izemoplasmatales bacterium
TTAGGCTTTTTCTATTTATCCATTTCTCATCCTAAAAATACAATTTCCTAATGAACAAAAAAAGTCTTATTAGAAATACTTCCAATACGACTTTTGGATAACTCACAATTGGTTCAGTAAACAGTTAAAATTACGGCATTATTTTCATCACAATATAAAATGAAACGATTCCAATAATGATCAATAAATAACATAACGCAATTAAAACAATTGATTTCTTAACATCATATTTAAATGCATATAAATAGGAGTAAAATCCTATTAACGCTGTAAGCCATCCGAAAACTGTTAATGCAATCGTGATGAAAGCCCAAAGAAATCTTGATCCAACTTCAACGTGATATAATTTTTCTGAACTTAAGACAACAAGCACAAGTAATATCGCTGAGACAAGATAAATCACCAAAGGGCTTAAATTGGCAATTAATTTCTCTTTCTCAACACTCATTTTTTTAGTCATTTTTACATCCTCTCATCTTAACAAGCAAGCACCTTCAATCATTATCAATAAAAGGAAAATTCTAAAGAATTCTTGTTTAGTCAACGCATCCTGTATCCCCTATAAAACATCGGGTTATCATCCGAAATGACTCGCACTTATATTGTGTTCTATAACTGCAATTTTGTCAAGTTTAAAAAAATGAAAATGTCTTTTTCAGTTATTTTGCTTAATACGGACATTTAAATAAAAAGAGCCAACCTGGAAAGCGTTCGTTTAAAACAGACATTAAATAAAAAGAGCCATATTGGAGGAGATTCCAGTATGGTATTTTTGATATAATGTTTAAAGTAGTGGTTTTAAAGGTTTTATTCTTTTTGGGGTAACAAAGTTATCCAAAAAAAGAATTTGACCCTCTACATAAAAAGAGAATTGAGGAGGATAGAATGAAAGAACGAAAGACTGAGAAGCATAGGAAGTTCAGCATCGAAGAAAAGAATCAAATTGCGGTATTGTATTTAGACAAGCATATGCGAATGTGCGAGATTCTACGATTGTACAACATACCACACGAGTCAATGGCAAAACGGTGGGTTAAACAATACCGAGCATTAGGAACGTGTGTCGATCGACGAGGCAGAGGCGAGATCAAAGAGGGCATCAAAAGGGGGCGACCGAAAAAGCATATTGAACGATTAGAAGAGATGACCAAGAAGGACTTGATTGAGAAAGTGAGGATGTACGAGGATATAAAAAACTCCCTAACCTGCGTGATGAACCGCGAGCAAGACACTATTACCAAGTCATAGATATGCTTAGAAAGCGCTATTCCGTGCAATTATTGTGTAATACGCTCGGATGTTCTCGAAGTGGATACTATGACTGGATTTCATCAGGCAGGCCGCAACATAAAGCGTTTGATAAATCAATCAATGAGCTGATAACAGAAATGTATCAAATCGATGATCGATGGGGAATACGTCAAATCAGAATGCAAATAAAAACGGCATACGGCTTATGTCTCACAAACGCCACCGTATACCGCTACATGCGGATCAATGGAATTCAGTCCATTGTCCGTAGGAAGACCCATGCATATCCAAAGGTTGACCACCATGACATACCGAATCTCCTACACAGAGATTTTACCACAGATTTCTCGAATAGGAAATGGTCGATAGATATTACCTATCTTTTCTGCAAGGACGGCTTATCATATCTGTGTGCCATCAAAGACATGCACGACAAATCGATTGTATCTTGGAGGTTGTCTAGGTTCATAGACCACAAGCTCGTCATGGATACATTGGATCAAGCAATTGATACAGTTCCGCTTGAACAACGACAGGAATTGATCTTACACTCAGATCAAGGATGGCATTTTACTCATCCCATCTACAGACAGAGATTGAGAGACGGTCATATCATTCAGTCCATTTCTGCCAAGGGTAGCAGCGTTGATAATTGTCCAATCGAATCGTTTTTCAGCGCATTAAAGACAGAAAGTATCTATTTGCATAAGCATTTATACTTAAAAAATTTAGAGGCTATTGTAAAAGAATACATGTTCTATTACAATAACCAAAGACTTCAAGAAAAAATAAAAGAACTCACTCCTATTCAATTCAGGAAACAAGTTCTTTCAGCTCTTTTTATTTAATTGTCCGTATTAAGCAAACTAACTCAAAAAGGGCTTAATTTAGTACCGGTTGGTGGCTCAGGCTGGGATTAAAAAGGCGGCACATGGATTTTCAGTCCATAAATGTAAAAAAGTAATTTTTAAAATAAATCGATTTTTCCAAGTAAAAAGTCTATCAGATTACAATGATAGAATCCGTAATCATCATAGTAATTATGTGAAATATCATTTCTTACGATGATTTTTTTAAAAAAATCATTTGTCAGTTTAAATGAATCAATTTCATTATTTTCTTTAATATTATCTTCAATTCTAAGAGCGGATTGAATATAGACTCTTTTGTCACCAAAGTTGACAATAAAATCAATTTCTTTTAGTGTATTTGCGCCTTTTCTTCTATCAGTTACAACACCAACATCTACTGAATAACCTCTTCGTATTAGTTCGTTGTAAACGGCATTTTCCATTAAATGTCCTGGGTCATATTGCCTAAAATTAAGTCGAGCATTTCTTAAACCCAAATCGACAAAATAATACTTGTTAGGAAATTTAAAATATGATTTCCCTTTTATATCATATCGTTTTGTGGTATTTAATAGAAATGAATCTTCGGCATGACTGATATAAGAAGAAACTAATTCAGTTGATATCTTTTCTTTTCTATTTTGGGATATAACATTAGCAATATTAGTTGGGTTAGTTAATGACCCGATTTGAGAAGACAAATAATCTAGAATTTCAGACATTATTAACTCTTTTTCTATATGATATCTTTCTACAATGTCCTTAATATAAACCTCATTATAAAGCGAAGTTAAATACTTAATTTTGTCCATAGAGTCACTCATTTGAACAGCCCGTGGCATACCGCCATATAGAAGATATTCATTTATAGCTATCAATGGATCAATATTACGATAATTTATAAATTCTTCAAAAGATAAAGGATAAATATGAATCTGAGTTGACCTTCCTCTAAATTCAGTAATAATATCTTTGGATAACATTTTTGAATTAGAACCTGTAACATAGACATCTAGGTTACTATAAGATTTTAGTTCATTGAGTAGATCATATATTGATATTTCGATATTGCTTTCACTATCTTTTACTTTCATAGTTAACTGGATCTCATCAACGAAAAGGTAATACTTATTCTTACTCCCATTAACTATTTTTTCAACTTCATCAGCTAGTTTTATTGGATTTCTATAAGTATAGTATTTACGTTGATCTAGCTTAAATTCAACGATTTGATTCTTGTTAAGACCAGTTTCAAGAAGATAATTTTTAAATAACTCAAATAATAAAACTGATTTACCGCATCGTCTAATTCCGGTAATCACTTTTATATCTCCATTCCACATATTTTTTATTAATTCATTCAAATAAAAATCTCTTTTTATCACGTTATCACCTTAATGTTATGACGTTTACGTCGCAACTTTCGGTTATATTATAGCAATAAAAGACTATATAATCAATACAATAATAACTTTAATAACAAAAAATAAAAAAATCCTTCGTAATGAAGGACTGGTTATTATTACTTTATGGTGGCTAAGGCCGGGAATGAACCGGCGACACATGGATTTTCAGTTGTTTCATGCAATCAGATTGAATCTGAAGTAACCGTTTTGGAGACCAAAAGGCAAAAATTTACTACGAATGAGGATCTCCCATGAAAGACAGTATATATAGCACGTAAAACATGGGTATGTAAAGTAAATCAACAATTAAAAAGACTAATTGCAATTTCTTTTTGCTAAGTTTTTTTGTAAAGCGAATCAACAAATAACTCAATATGCCAGTTATTAAAGTAGCAACAATATACACCCAATATCTTGGATATCCCGAATAAAAAGATAATCTATTTAGGATATCGTTATAAAATAAAGTAACTAGTGACAAAGAGATAAATAATATGTACATTGACAATATATAGAAAATTCTATATTTCGCCTCTAAGCTAAATATCAATCTTACTGTAACAAATGGAATAGCAACAAGTAAAAAACTAAACACATAACTATAGTCATTATTGATATATCCAGGTACAATAATTATCGGAACTGAAGAGTCAAAAAAAGTATTAAATATCACAATTGATATTGAAATAAGAAAAAGACATAAAAAATATATTATCGTTTTTCGTTTCATAAAATCACCTTCAAATATTAATACCTTTCACGTGCAATATTGTAACACAAACAATAATCAAAGTAAATTTACTATACAAAATTCTATATAATATTTTGTCCATATGTCGTTAGAAGTATCTCTAAGTATTCGTTTTAGGCAACAAAAAAAGCCCTCGAAAGGGCTATGTTACGTACCGGATGGTGGCTCAGCCTGGGATTGAACCGGCGGCACATGGATTTTCAGTCGTTTCTTGCTATATTTTACTGTATTGAGCTGCTTTTCTTTTCACTATCATTATTTATTTATTTTTGAATAATACATACACGACAAATATACACCTAAAGCAAAAATAGCTAAACACAGATATAAATACCAACTATAATCTATTATAAACATGACTATACCAACTATAGATATTAATGATAAAATGATGCTTCCAACAAATTCATAGATTATTTTATGATTTTTATCTTCTTTTTTGGAAATCAATAAACCTATATAGTTGTTGCCAAGTGAATTTCTAATATCATTCTTGAGTAATGTCTTGTGAAATGAATAAAATACGAATTTAACTTTAATGTTATCAATTATAAATACTAGTTTGTTTTTATACATTGACAAATACCTTGAGTTTTCCCAAACAGGTTCAAATATCTCAATTTTTTTTAAATCTCTCAATAATATCACATAAGATTTAAGTCGATTCCTAATCACTACATTTTGTTCACCAAGGATGACATAATGTCTGATTTCCATTATCATACTAACAATACAAAACAATGATAACGAACCCATAAAGATAAATAAGTAAAGCTTATCAACTCTTGATTGAGTTCCAAAAATCAAAATCAAAGATAATATCAAAGATATTACCAGAGCACATATCATATATACTTTTATTAATATTTTTGACTGTAATTTCATAATATTCACCTGCAATAAAAAAGGACCTAAGCTTCATTGATTTAAAGTCAATTTATTCACTATCATAGCCTAAATTAGCGATTGTTTAAACTTTTATTATTTATACATTGCTAAGTTGTTGTTATTAATGTAATCATTGTATTTTTTCTTAGTACCTTTTCCCAATGAATTCACCAATGTCATATATTGAGACATGTGTAACTCGTTTTTCTTTATTTCTTCATATACCAATAAAAGTGACTCGAGATCTTTTCTGAATTTCTCATTAGAGCGCTTCTTTGAAATTAAAATCTTTTGCATAACATAAACAGATGGACTGGCTACTTTTACACTAAATCCTTCAAAATCAACTTCAATAAACCCATAATCAAAAATATCGAGATTCCCTAGTGTTTCAGCATTAACTCCCATAGAATCAATCTTTACAACTGTGCTTTGATTTCTTCTTAATTTTGTTAGAAACTCAATTTCAAACCCATCAGGTGAAATAAATTTGTTTTTTTCGGTTGATGTATCAAATATTTGTTCATAATTGAGTGGTTTCAGTGCTTCTTTTACACTCTTTTTCACAACAATATTTTTATTCATTGGAACATAACAATCAACATCTAAAGTTCTAATGCTCGGAATAAATCCATCGAATATCTTGACATAAAAATAGGTAGCCCAAGATCCTATAATGATAATATTTTCTAAAATTCCGTTTTCACCAAAGGCTTTAATGATACCCTGTAATTCTTCTTCATAATTTTTATTCATATGCCTTCAATGCCTTTCGAAGTCTTATTTCTTCTTTTAAAGCTAGATTTAGATTTTTAAATATACGAGAATAATCCTCTGATCTTTTAATTTCTTCTTCCGCTTTTTCAGAGTTACTTAATGCACATATGTACTCATTTATAATTTTTTTACCAACTCTGTTTTTTCTGTAGATATACTGTTTTCCGTTTCTACTTGAAATATAAATACTTCCCTTGGGTAAGTTGCTCAGCATCTCTTTGTAGATTTTTTGATTTCTAAGATTTCTCTCCAATTCTTCTTCTAAAACACTTTTAAGTATACTCATATTATCACCCAATATAATTATATCATATATCGGCTCGTGTCTATATC
>CAYIYY010000066.1:0-2956 GCA_964367605.1 uncultured Candidatus Izemoplasmatales bacterium
ATATAAATTAAGTTTCGTAATGACTTCCTCAGCGTTATCAGATGCATTTTTCATGGCTGTCATTCGAGCTGCGTGTTCGCTTGTTTTTGCATCAAGGATAATTCCAAACAAGGTATTTTCTAAATAAATCGGTAGTAAATGATTGATGACTTCTTGCGGGCTCGGTTCAAATAAAAACTCTGCGACTTGATCATCTTTCTTTTTCACTAACGTTGAAATCGGTAATAACGTATAAGTATCAACGGTTTGAGTCAATGTATTGACATAGTGATTGTAGAAAATCACAATTTTATCTACTTTACGATCCAAATAATGTTTGATGAATGATCGGGACATGATTTGAAAATCAATGAACTCAACGTCATCTCGAGAATTAACGGATTCAGTATTGATCATGGGATATTTATTTCTTTTACAAAATGAGAAAGCTTTATATCCGATGGTTCCAACAATGAAATCATCTTGGTTCGGGTGATTTTCCGCGAGATGAGCTTTGAAAGTTTTTAAAAGATTATTGTTATAAGGTCCGGCTAAGCCACGATCTGAAGTCACTAAGATATATCCGGTACGTTTAGTTTCACGATCTTCAAGTAATGGATGAGTGACATCAAGATAGGTCGCTAGAATATCTTCTAAGACCGATTTAATTCGTTCTTTCGTTGGAATGAAAGCTTTGTTTTGTTTATCAGCTTTTCTAAGTTTTGATGCGGAGACCATGTTCATAGCCTTCGTGATTTGAGAAGTCTTAGAAGTTGCTGTTATTCGGTTTTTAATTTCTCTCATCGAGGACATGATCAAGCCCTCCTTTCATTCTATTATATAAAATCGCCTTTGAATCTGTCGATTGCTTCAGCAATCCGTTTAAAGTCCGGCAATGCCTTCGTTTCGCGAATTTCTGATAATATCTTTTGACCTTCAGAATCATTCAAGAAGAATCGATGTAATTCAGATTCAAAGCGTTTGACGTCTTCTAATTTAATCGTATCTAAGTGCCCTTTTGTTAAAGCAAAAATACTCATCGCTTGTAATTCAAAAGGTAATGGTTTATGTAATTCTTGTTTCATGATTTCAACGGTTCTTTGTCCACGTTCAAGTTTAGATTTTGTAGCATCGTCTAAATCAGAACCAAATTGAGTGAAAGCTTCTAATTCACGGTAACTTGCTAAATCAAGTCTTAACGTTCCTGAGATTTTTTTAATTGCACTGTATTGGGCTGATCCACCTACACGGGAAACGGAGAGTCCAGCATTAATAGCGGGACGAATACCAGAATAGAATAAATTCGATTGTAAGAAAATCTGACCGTCGGTGATGGAAATAACATTCGTTGGAATGTAAGCGGAGATATCGCCTTCTTGGGTTTCGATAATAGGAAGGGCTGTAATCGAACCGCCGCCTAATTTCTTATTGAGTTTCGCCGCACGTTCTAATAAACGTGAATGAAGATAGAAGACATCTCCAGGGAACGCTTCACGTCCCGGTGGTCTTCTTAAAAGTAAGGACAGCTCACGGTAAGCAATGGCATGTTTGGTTAAGTCATCATAAATGACTAATACATTTTTCCCTGCAAACATGAATTCTTCTGCCATGGTAACGCCAGCATAAGGTGCTAAGTAGAGTAAAGGCGCTGGTTCAGAAGCTGATGCGGAAACCACGATTGAGTATTTCATGGCATCATATTTTTTTAACGTTTCAACAACGTTTAAGACCGTTGATTCTTTTTGACCAATTGCGACATAAATACAAATAACATCTTCGCTTTTTTGATTGATGATCGTATCAACCGCTAAAGAAGTTTTACCGGTTTGACGGTCGCCAATGATTAATTCACGTTGTCCACGGCCAATCGGAACTAAAGCATCCAATACCTTAATACCGGTTTTTAACGGTTCATTGACGGATTCACGGTCAATGACACCCATGGCTTTGCTTTCAACAGGACGCGTTTTTTTAGTATGAATATCCCCAAGGCCATCAATCGGTTGTCCTAACGGATTGACAACTCTTCCTATCAATTCATTTCCAACAGGCACTTCAAGAATTCTACCCGTTGTCTTGACTTCATCGCCTTCTTTAATGGCTGAAGAGTCATTGAGTAAGATAACCCCAACGTTGTCTTTTTCTAAGTTTTGAACCATGCCATAAACACCGTTTGGGAACATTAAGAGTTCGCCACTCATTGCATGATCTAAACCAAAGACAATAGCGATACCATCGCCGACTGAGACAACGGTTCCGATTTCTTCGGTTTTGATTTGTTTTTCATATTGACGAATCTGTTCTTTGATTAACGAACTGATTTCTAATGGATTAATTTTGCTCATGTGGCCACCTCTTTACTTCTTTAAATGCTGTTTCAAATTATCTAACTGGCGATTGACGGTTTCATCAATCACGTAACCTTCATATTCATATTTATATCCAGCGATAATACTTGAATCAATGATATTCGTAATTTTTATTTCTCTTTGATGTTCTGCGACTAATTTAGATTTAATTTGACTAATCTGAACTTCAGATAAAGCCAATTTCGAATAAACAGTCACTTCCAAAGTACGATTCATGTTATTGAGCAATGCTAGATATTCTTGACTAATGTCTGATAATAAGTCTAAACGACGATTATCAATTAAAACAAATAACAAATGCTTGACCAGTTCATGAGCAACGACTTTCTCAACGACTTTTTTCTTTTCAGTTTTTGAGATACCCGGATGGATAAAGAATTTAAGTGTATTCGCATCAAAACCTGTAATCGTTTCATCCCACGCGATTTTAAACTCTTTCCAACTCTTTGTTTCTCCTGCAAGCGAAAAAGCCGCCATTGCATACTGGCTGGCGACATAATTCATTTTACTGCTCCTTCGTCGCTGGTATCGTTTTTGCCATATCAGCGTAAGCTTGAGGATCGATTTCTTTTTCAAGGATAGCGGATGCCATTAATGCTGCTAATTCA
>CAYIYY010000066.1:3056-6188 GCA_964367605.1 uncultured Candidatus Izemoplasmatales bacterium
GATTGAATAATTTGATTGCGTTCTTCTTCGCCTTGGAGTCTCGCAGATTCTAAGACATTACGCGCATTTTTACGAAGTTCATTCGCTTCTGCTTCGGTTTTGGCTTTGAGTTCTAATGCTTCAGCTGAAGCAGCTTCTGCATTCGTTAACTCAGCTTGTACGACTTCTCTACGCTTGTCTAAAAACGCCGTCACTTTATTCCAAAAGAAATGTTTGACTACGATGACTAAGATAACTGTCGCTAGTAATTGAACGACCATATCCAGTAAGCTGACACCTAGTGCAGCTTCAACTGCTTCTGATACAGCGGTCGTGATTTTATCGATAACAGACATCACGAACACCTCCTTAAGAATGTCTTAACAAAAATAATATTATTTACCAAGTAAGAGAATAGCAACGATTAATGCATATAGACCCGTTGTTTCGGCAACGGCTTGTGTTACAAGCGTCGTAACAAGAATTTTACCTTGTACTTCTGGTTGACGGCTGACAGCTTCTGCAGCTTTACCAGCGGCGAAACCTTGTCCAATAGCTGGCCCAAATCCAGCAAGCATCGCAATACCTGCACCTAAGTAAGCCATACCTGATGCAAAGTATTGATTGTATTCATTTGCAAAACGGATAACAGAATTAAAGATTGTTGATAACATTTTATAAATCCTCCTATTTTTTAGTTAATCTTATTTTAGTTGTCTGATGCCATTGAAATGGAAATCAGTGAAAGCATGAAAAATACGAAAGCTTGAATCAAACCAAAGAAAATATCGAATAATACGTGGATGAAGACACCAGCGAAGATATCCCCAACCCAGTGAAGGGCCGTATAGACCATGACGGATATAACCATACCACTCATGAGATTACCGAATAAACGCATTCCCATGGTCAGGGGTGTTGAGAATTCGCCAATTAAGTTTATTGGAAGCATAATCGGTGCTAGAGGTTTAACATATCCGAGTAAGGAATCCATCTTTTTAAGAACACCCATATATTTTAATTCAGCGAACTTAATCAAGAAGAACGTTATGACTGAGAAGGTAAGGGCAATACCTAAATTCGCTAGTGGAGGTTGTAACCCAAATAATGAAATGGTATTCGCTACCGCAAGATACATAATCACAGAGAATAAGTAAGGAGCAAATAATTTAAAACGAGTTCCATTTAAATGTTCTTTAATGAAGTTATTGAAAACTTCGACAACCATGATCCAGAAGAACAAGAATCCTTTTGGCATGGTTTTTGGGCTTAACTTCCCGATTTTGGATCCTACAATAATGAAGATAATCGATAATGCTGCTACCACTATTAGTGATGAAATGACATTCGGTGAGAGCGGCGCAAATAGCTTAAACTCAAGCCCCATCGACATCACCTGACTTTCGTATGGTATCGATAATCGTTATTCCAAGTAAAACTATCCGATACGACAAGATACCAATAGCTACAAAATAAATGTTCCACTCTGTTGGGTTTTGTGACACAAAATATAAGATAAAAGCATAAAATGCCATTTTAACAATATAAAGTACAATTGTTTTTCCGCGAATGGTATTTGGTGCATAAGCAAAGGCATTTTTCATGATTCGGTATTGAAGTGAATTCATGAGTAATCCAGTTGCGGTTCCTAAAACATAACTTAAAACAAAATCCCAGTTTGAAGTAATAATATATAGTATTAAGGCAAATAGAAGCGCATAGGGCAAGATGAAAAGAAACGTCTTTTCAATGATGTTCGTTGTCTTTTTCATTGCCTTCACCTCCTGTGATTTTTAGTGATCTGATGACTAAATTCCGAAAGGCACCAAAGATGCCAAACACCATCAAGATATACATGAAAATTTGATTGTCTTCGAATAACCAATTGTCGATGGCACGTCCTATGAAATACCCGATAACAATACCAACGAATGTTTCGATAAAAAACTGGATCATCATGTTGATGATCACATATGTGGTTTTATTTTTCTTAAAAAAAGACATTACTTCGTTCCGAACAACCTGTCTCCGCAGTCTCCAAGACCGGGAACGATGTAGCCTTTCTCATTGAGATGGCTATCTTGTTTTACCAAGAAGATATCAACATCTGGATGAGCTTCTCTTAATGCTTTTACACCTTCAGGGCAGCCAACTAATCCTACGAAACGGATATCTTTTCCGCCTCTTTGTTTGATTTTATTAATGGCGACTATCGCTGAACCACCGGTTGCGAGCATCGGGTCAACCACTAAAATCGTTGCTAATTCTAAATATTCTGGAAGCTTCACATAATATTCATGGGGTAATAAAGTATTTTCATCACGGTATAAACCAATGTGTCCAATCTTCGCTGTTGGAATGACGGTATGGATTCCATCCACCATGCCTAATCCTGCTCTTAAAATCGGAACGATGACAACTTCTTTAGCTAAAGTCAAACACGTTGTTGTTGTAATCGGCGTTTCAACTTCAATCGATTTTGTAGCTAAATCACGAGTGATTTCATAGGTCACAAGACTACCGATTTCATTAACGTTTTCACGGAATGTTTTTGTATCGGTTGACTTATTACGAATGATTGCGAGTTTGTGTTCAATTAACGGATGATTGATAATCACTAATTTACCCAAAATATTATTCCTCCTCATATTCTTTTATCATATCGACTCTTTTTTGATGACGTTCGCCCTTTGAGTAAGGTGTATCTACGAAGATTTTAACGAATGATAAGACTTCTTCTAAGGAGTTTGTTCGAGTACCAACGCATAAGACATTCGCATCGTTATGTTCTCTCGTCGCTTTAGCAGCAATTGTATTTTGGACTGCTGCAGCTCTAATACCTTTGACTTTATTGGCGGCGATTGACATGCCAATACCGGTTCCACAAACCAAGATACCCAAATCAGCCTCATTTGATGCTACAGCATTTCCGACAAGAAATGCATATTTAGGGTAATGAGTTGACTGGAGGGAGTTCACACCAAAATCAGTGACTTCATGCCCCAGTCTAATGACAAGATCAATAATATCAGGTTTATATTCAAACCCAGCATGATCTGCCCCTATCGCAATTTTCATAAGCGTTCCTCCTCATTCTTATATATAATATAAAGTCTTTGTCAGTTTGCCAATACAATTATAACAAAACGACCT
>CAYIYY010000067.1:0-6178 GCA_964367605.1 uncultured Candidatus Izemoplasmatales bacterium
CGTCATAACGATTGAATCATTGCAAAAGTCGGGTTATACCTTAACTTCAGAAATCATCGACAAATAACCATCAATTTTTTCATTATTTATTGGTTTTAGAGATAATTGAGTATCTTATTTGCATAATTTTTAAACAAAGCATAAAATGAAATAAAAAGGAGTCAATTCATATGAATGAAGAACGGTTGGTACAATCTTTTAAAAAAGGAGAAATTTTATACCTTAGATTGACCTATATTATGATAACAATCACGGTTTTTCTTTTTGCGGTGGGTCTGTATGCGGTTAAGATGGTTGTGGCGATTCCTGCTGCTATCATTGAAGCTTCTGCTATGTTTTTATATGTCAATTTTGCCCATTTCTTTTATGGCATCGGCCGAATCATCTACTATGCGAGTAAAATTAAACCATTAGGTGAAAAAGTCTCTTTAAAACGTTCGATTATATCTTTGATTCTCTCGCCAGTGAATGCTTTAGTTTTATATATCGCGGTAATCTTCATCGCTCTTTCGAGTTGTGCCGCATAATTTTATTAAAAAAACACTATAGGTACTATACAAATAAAATCCTCTTATTCTATAATATAAATAGAGTCATAGAATAGGGGGATATTTTTATGAGAAGAAGTTTGGCGTCCAAAGTTCTTGTTTTAAGTATTGCTTTACTATTTTTACTCACAGGTTGTGCTTTAAAGTCGGTACCAAACAATTTATTCAGTGAAGGTTTATTAGCAATAGAAAAAGATGGTCGATATGGATACATCGATACGAAAGGCAAAAAGGTCATTGACTTCTACTTTGATGAAGCCTATGCATTCAATGATAAATTTGCGATTATTGTCAGAAATAATGGATACAATATCATTGATAAATCAGGCGTCACTCAATTTGATGATGATTTTGACTACTTATATTTCGATTTTGAAACAGGGTATTTGTGGTATGTCAAAGATGAACTCCTTGGTTTAATGAAAACCAATGGCGATATCATCGTTGAAGCAAAATACGAACTGTCGGTTGAAGACGATTATTCATCATCATTAGAATCTTTTTCTTTCTTCCAAGAAGGATTGGCAAGAGTTGTTAAAAACGGCAAGTTCGGATATATTGACAAAACAGGTGAAGTCATCATTGATTTTGATTATGAAGATGCAGGTCATTTTAGCCAAGGATTGGCTTATTATGCCAATAGCGAAGGAAAGTACGGTTACATCAATAAAAAAGGTGATATTATTATTTCACCCAAATACGATTACGCTGAAGAATTTAATTTAAACAAACAAGCAATCGTCGCTGATATTACATCAGAATATGATTATATTTATGCACTCATCAATAAAGATGGTGAAGAAATCATTGGAAGTCTATCCGACATTGAGGATCATCACGAAATCTACGTTGTTATTAAAGATGAAAAATGTTATTTGATGAATACCAAAGGAAAGATGATATCAGAAGATATTTACGATGATTTCGCTGAGATTGGTAATTTTATATTACTTGCGGTTCTCAATGATGAGTATGACGCTACTGCTATTACCATTTTTAAGCTCAATGGTGATGTCTATTATGAGTTAACTGAGGATGAAGTATCAGGGGAAGAACTGGCTGACTTCTATTCAGTTGGCGATAAATTTTATCTGCTATTTAAACCTGAAACAGGATCAAAAGTCACATTAAAACTCAAGAAAGATGCTTGGGAGTTTGAAGCTGATGATATTCAAGATATCGTTAATAACTTTGTAATTACTGAAAGAAATGATGAATACGGTCTCAGAACTTTAAAAGATGCTCTGGTGATTGATTATTTATATGATTTCATCTGGGGTTATGATGATGGCTATTTCTTAGCGAGACTCGATGGCAAGATTGGCATCATAAACGAGCGTGGAAAAACAATTGTTGAATTCCTTTATCAATCCTGCAATACTGATATCAATAGCTATAACAAGTAAAATACTTCCTATAAATCAAAGGTGCAACCCATGGGATTGCACCTTTTTATTCATTAAAATTTAACTTTAACTGCTTGTCTTTCAGCGGCATCTTCAACTTCAAAATACTCAGCACTCTTAAATCCGAACATATTCGCAATAACATTCGTTGGGAATACTTCTTTAGTGTTATTGAACTTAAGCGCGGTGTCATTATAAAATTGACGACCATAAGCAATTTTATCTTCTGTGTCTTTGAGTTGAGCCATCAAATCACGGAAGTTTTCATTGGCTTTTAATTCTGGATATTGTTCTTGAACCACCATTAAACGGCTTAATGCACCTGTGATGCCTTTATCGGCTTCAGCGGCTTGCGCAACATTTCCACTTTTTTGTGCTTGAGCGAATAATCCTCTCGCTCTTGCGAATTCACCAAAGATTGATTCTTCATGCGCTGCGTAACCTTTAACGGTTTCAACTAAGTTAGGAATCATATCAAAACGACGTTTTAATTGAACATCAATTTGACTCCAACTGTTTTTGACTTTATTTCTGAGAACGACTAACTTGTTATAAACACTGATAACAAAAAATACCAATAATACAACGACAACCAAAATGACAATTCCAATAACTGCTCCTGCATCAATTGCTAAAAAATTCATTTATTCATTCTCCCTTCTTATATTAGCGGCTTCTGCCGCCTCCTCCGCCACCGCCAAACGAACTTCCGCCACCAAACCCGCCGCCACGGCCGCCTGAAGATATTTTTGCGGCGTTATGAGCTGCGATGGTTTGGAACGAGTTCGCTTTCGCTGTGGAAAATGAGCGATTAAATCTGCCTAGGGCATATCCCCAGAAAAAATCACGTGAACGATACCTTGTATTTAAGAAAGTACCTTCACTTTCGTCAGTCGCAATTTGCGGTAATTTTACTTTTAATTGCTCCATGACTTTATCGGCGATCTTTAAAGATGTTGCATATACTAAATAATGTTCCCAGACGATAATCCCTGGAATCGGATAGTCTTTCATATTTGAGAAATCGAGTAAGAAATTTCTAAATGCTTTCCATTTGGCATAAAGTTCATTGCCATATCGACTGCGTTTCTGAATGGTACTGACATAGATGCCATAGATTGCGATGACAACGATTGAAATAACAATCGCAACGATATTATTAAGTGTATAAGCTGATTGTGTCCACAGCGAGACTAATAACATGATAATCGGCACTAAGATAAAAGATAGTGCTTTACTTCTAGATTCAGAAATACCGGATTCAAAATAAGGTCTTTTTTCTGCGACACGTTTAATAGATCTTACAAATTGCCTAGCAGACGCTTGAAACTGTTCTGCTTTTGTTACATTACCTTTACCGTAACCTTCAATCTTCGCAATTGAAACCCGGCTTCCGTCACCGATTTTTCTAAAAATCCAATCAATTAAAAACTTTTCATGTTCGAGTAAATCTGATTGATCTTTATCTTTCATTAATTCAAAAGTAAAATCAGGATTGCTCGATGTTAATTCATTGGGATTATAATCAATCACAATATATTTTCTACGGATTAAATCTAACAACGTCGCTGTAAAATCCTCATCATTTGTTTTCTTCATGTAATAAAGGTAACTCATCTCAGCGGGCGTTTCATCACTGGGTAATTCACGGAAATATTCGCCTTGAAAATCAGGGGTATACTCTTTATCATATTTTTTATAAACATAATAGATGATGAATGCCATTCCAAATAGCATCACAATCGAAGAATAATAGATGATTTGAGCAATGACGATTCTTCTATTGGTTTCAATGGCTAAATCTTCTTCGTAGCTTGCAATAACATCTAAATTCATATCGGGATGGATAAAGCGATTAACAGACCGTATGGATGGAAACAAAGAGGTTTGTGTTAAAATTCTAAACTCTAACATTTCTTCTGCTTTGATTTTATTGATGGTCATTTCAATCGTATTATTGTCTACGATTTCGATGATACCATCACTTAATCCATGACCCCATACATATAATTCCTCAGTTGTATAACTATTGGTCGGAAAATTAACTAACACATGTGCTTCATCAATATCGGCTTCCATATAATCAAATAAGACCCAGTTTAATTCAGAAATATCGGAATATTCGGTGATGACACCATTAATGGTATAGTCATATTGAAACTTAATATTGCCTACCATTTGACCTTGTCCAAAATTAACGAACAATGATTCACAAGAACTGCTATAAGGTTCACACGTAATGTAATATCCTTGTTCGTCAATGTCGCCATTAAATGAGTATCCGATTTCAACACTATTGGTAACTTCAATACCCTCTTTCCATACCCTAACTGTCACGCTTGATTCATCAAAAGTAGCGACATTTTGACTGCTTTGCGTCAATGGATATCCAGGAGGATATTTATCAAATTTAATATCTCGAAACCTCACAGATAAAGCTTCTGAATATTCCATGTCCCAGGTTTCCGAAACATGCATATCGCCTTCATTATCAATGGTGATGACGGCGTCATATTCATTGATTTTGATGCCTGATTGATCAAAAAAAGCAATAACTCCGAAAAAAGCAACAATCAAAACTCCTAAGGCAATAAAACGAATATTCTTCGACACCGATATCGCTTCCTTCCATCGTATAAGTGTGTATTTCTTGCGGTCAAATCATTTTTTTGATACGTTATTAATTATATACCTGATAAGATAAACCGTAAATAAGTATTTTTTAATTATTTTATAAGATTCATCGATAATGTAGATTTATTGAGGGAGCGTTGTCCCCACAAGGATCATCAAGAAACCAAGCATCGTTGCAATTATAAACGATAAGGATATAATCCATCGGGTTTTCTTGGTAAAAGGACGTGTAATCCACATATAAGGCAGCCCATAAGGAAATACAAATATGAGCAATAGAATCGTAAAGAACCGATTTGATTCTGAATTATTACATCCAATGTAATCTTTTTTAACTGATGAAGTTTTTACTTGATCAATAATTATTCTTTCACCACAATAAGGACAAAATTGAAAATGATTATCAATGGTTCTACTACAATATTGGCACGTCATAAAAGTCACCTTTAACCTTCATTATTTCTATATTACCATAGTTCCTATGATAATACAAAAAAAGAAGCAATGAAGAGTACCTCCCATTGCTTCTTTATGAATGAAGTATTAATTATCTTTCTAATTTTGCATGAGTGAAGTCTACAGAACCTAAAACTGAACGGCCCCAATCCTTCAAATATGACTTAGCCATCATAACATCCGAATAGTAATAAATTGGGATGATTGGCATATCAGCCATTAACATATCGTTTGCTTCATACAATTTTTGGAAATGAACAGCCATATCAGTCGTAGATTGTGATTCAGAAAGTAATGTGTTATAAGCTGCCTTATCATATTTTGGATCATTATAAGCATTATCAGTTGTGAAAATTGCTAATAAGCCAGCAGGATCCATAAAGTCTGTGAGCCATCCGCCACGAGCCAAGTCAAAGTTTCCTTCTTTTCTCGTATCTTGGAATACAGCCCATTCTTGGTTTTGAAGTGTTAATTCGATTCCTAAAACTGATTTCCAGTCTTCTTGAACCATTTCAGCAACCATTCTATGTCCTTCACTTGTATAGTAAAGTATAACTTTACCAGCCAAGTAAGCTTTTAATTCGGCTTCTGTTTTACCCATTTCTGTAGCTGCTTGAGCAAATAATGCTTTTGCTTCAGTTTCGCCTTCGCTACCTGTTGGCATTCCATAGTCGCCAGATTCAGTTGCGAAATCTTTACCTTCATTGTCTGTAAATCCAACTGGAACGAATCCTGTCGCTGGAATTTGACCTGCTGATAAAGCTTCAGTAATATCTTCTCTATTGATAGCTAATGCTAAAGCTCTACGAAGTTTTGGTTCAGCCCATTCTTCTTTATCAAGGTTGAAACTGTAATAATAAGTGCCTAATAATGGGAATGAATAGAATTCTTCGCTTAATGCCATTAAATCCGGAATCATCATTGAAGGTACGTTAGGAATGAAATCATATTCACCTGCATTGTATTTAGCTTTCATTGGAAACAAAAATAAAATATTAGGCGAAAATATTGAAAAATAGCGATAAAATCCCATAAAAATGAATAAAAATTCAATAAAGAACCCATATTTATTAATTTGTAATGTAAATAAATCATTTGAGGAAAAGAGGTGTGTTATCTAAAAACATTATACAC
>CAYIYY010000068.1:0-6130 GCA_964367605.1 uncultured Candidatus Izemoplasmatales bacterium
ATATTAAATAGACGAGATATCAATTGATTTGAATGGGGAATTTGCATATATATGATAAAAATCGATATATTTTAATAATATTAAGCAAAAAGGACGTCTCTATGAGACATCCTTAATGAAAATGAGAATGATTAAGCTGGTAAATAATCGATGAGGGTTAGGATTGCGGCTGACGTTAAGAAAGTCGTATTATCATTATCCTCATAGAATGAATCTGGAATTGGATCATATAATTTTGGATCTGGTCTTCCCGGAACAAATACTGGAGTATTATAAGCATTGACAGCAGCAACTAAATCAGGGGTTATCATGTTTCTAACAATCATGGATGTTAAAACTGTAGTTTGTTGCGCCGGTGTTAATCCTTCAATCGCACTATAACTAAAGTCAACGTTTGTGAAGTCAGCACCAGGAATTGTACTAGCAGCTAAAATGAAGTATTTGATTTCATTGGCTTGAATCAATCCATTGATGTCGTATAACGGTGTTGTTAAGTTACCACCGACATACGCTTTATTAGGAACAACGATATTAGGATTGCCTTTCAACATGTTATCCATGGTGACATGCATTGAACCTGATGATAACATGGACGATAAGTTAGCGTCCGTCATCTTGGTAACGGTTGAAGCATTCATTGAACCGCCGAAGTCTGAGATTCCTAAGGTCTCTAAAGCTGTGAGTAAGGCTTTTAGTTCAACTTTTTCGATTTGTTCATCCGAAATGGTCGCAACAAAGATTGCTTCTCTGAAGTAATCTGGAACAATGAGACTACCCGAACCTGCTGGAGCAGTTTGATCTAAAGCACCTGATAAAATGTTTTTAGAAATTGTCGCTTGCATTGATACAGAGAGTAACAATTCATCAAAATCAGCGTCAAAGATTTTAGCAGGAGTAAAGTCCATGGTAGTAAAGTCTGTCAATCCCAAGATATCTAAAGCGTGAATAAGGGCTTTCATTTCATCGAGTTCGATATAAGTTACATCCGTTTGAATGATTCTTACGATTGCTGAAGTATCAATGTTTGTATCTGGAATAATCAATTCGCCAAGCGTATCATTAATGAGTTTATCAGAGAAAGTCGCTTGAATCGAAGATGATAATAAGATGGTATCTGGGTCACTAAAGAATTTCGATGAATCAATGCTTCCAGATATACCAAGATTTGAGTAACCCATCGCATTGAGTGAATTGATTAAATTTTGAACTTCAGTCTTAACAATAAACTCTGTTAATGAGACTGTTTTTCTTATTCTATTAGGTTCAGTTTCACCTAACTCAGTATAATTTGGAACTATTAAAATATTGTCAACTTCATCAAGTTTAATAACAATGCTTGAAATTGTCGCATGCATTGAGGCTGAATTTAATAAAGTTATTTGGTTCTCTAATGTTGAAACATTGAGTAAATTGACATCCGTTGAACCACCGAAATTCGTGTCACCCGATAATCCTAAAACGTCCATCGCATCGAATAAATCGCTGATTTCTGTTTTAATGATATAGTCGGTTTTGTGGCCAAGAGGTCCAACATTTAACTTAATCGGTAATCCGTCAATATCGGTTTGAGGAATAACCATAACGTCATCACCAAGATTAAACATTTCTTTTGATATTTTGGCTTGTAAAACACTTGATTGTAAAATGGTGCCTCTTTGCGCAGGGTCATAGAAAGCTGACAAGTCAATATCACCATCAAAGTTAAGTACGTCTCCTGTAAATCCGAGTAATGCTAAACCGTCAAACATGTATCCTAATTCTTCTTGAACCACATAAGTTGTTTCTTTTGTAACTTCACCAACCGTTTTAATAACGTAAGTGCTTAAATCCAACACATCGAAATCTTCTTTACCATATGGAATTTCAAGAATACTTGATCCAAGCGCCATGAGTTCTTCTGATATTTTGCCATGAATGATCGATGAATCTAAGATTGTATTTCTTTCAGTTTCATCAAACAGCGGTGATAAATCAAAATCACCGGTGAAAGTTGGATCAAGCAAGTTGACGTCATCATTATTAAGTAAATCAATGGCAGTAAATAAATGATTTAATTCGTTTTCAACGATATATTCGTTTTCAAAGCCTAAAGTACCAACGGTTTGTCTAACTAATGTAACATCATCTTCAGCTACATAAGGTATGGCTAATACAGTATCATTAAGTTTAATTAACTCGTCAGTAATTTTTGCATGAACAATTGAAGAATCAAGAATAGAGGCTCTAGTAACAGGATTATATAAAGGATTTAAAGTATCTAGGCCTTCAAACGATTGAATATCCGATGAAATTCCCAATAATTCTAGCGCTTCAAACATGTACCCTAATTCTTGTTTTAGGACATACTCAGTTGTATAAAGTGTCCCGTTTGTCATTAACCGAATGTCAGTGATATTGTCTGCGGCTTTATAAGGAACGATAAGGAGTTCAGAGCCTAAATCGATTAATTCCTTCGAGATTCTACCATGTAAAATCGATGATGATAAAACGATTGAACGTTGAGTTTCATCATAAAGTGGCGTTAATATAACTTCACCATCAAAACCTTGAATATCTTCTGTTACCCCAAGAATAGGTAATGCATCAAATAAGGCATTGAGTTCACTCAATAATACATATTCATTAGTTTCAAATCCTGAACCGACAGTTCTTCTGACTTCTAAGACATTGTCTTCTTGATAATAAGGCACTGAGAGTACTGCAGTTCCTAAATCAAATAATTCTTTTGATATTCGAAGTTGCATAATGGATGAAGCTAAGATGGTATCTCTTTCAGTTTCATTAAATAACGCAGCTAAATTGATTGTTCCATCGAAATCTTCAATATCACCACTGATTCCTAAAGTATCAAGGGCTTCAAATAGTGAATTAATTTCACTCGTGAGAACATATTCATTAAAATACCCAATTTCTCCAACAACCAAAATAATTCTATTTAAATCATTAGTTCCCAATTCATTATAGAAAGGAACAGTTAAAATCGTTGGGTCTAGCGTAATCAATGTATCAGAAATCATCACATGCATGATTGAAGATCCTAATATTTGTGATCTTTGAGTCTCATCAAAGAATGGTGAATAATCCAAACTACCGCTAAATGCAGATAAATCACCAGTAACACCTAACAACTGCATCGATTCAAATAATATTGATAATTCGTCTTTGCTTATGAATTCAGCATTTAATACGGTTTTACGAATAGTCGTCGTATCATCAGAAGCATAATAAGGAACAATTAAATATCCGTCATCCGTCATACCAATGATTTGATTTGAAATGGTCGCGTGCATGATTGCGGAAGCAAGTAAAGTATCAAGGTTTGTAATAATCTTATTCATATCAAGTGCATCAACTGCATTAAAATCGGTAATATCTAGGGAATGCAAAGCGATAATCGTGTTCTTTAATTCAGTTACATGAATATAGTCATAAATCGTTTCTGTGTAAGTCACGGTTAATAAATCATAATCTTGTTCTGGAACGATGACAACTGCTTCTTCACCTTCAGCGACGGTTTCATCAAAGAACATCTTTGAGAATGAAGCATGGATAATCGCTGAATCAAATAAAGCATTCAATTTTGTCGTACTTATTTCTGTTATATCTAAATCGTCATCATCGTCATCAGTATCTTCTAATTGATTAATAATTGAAGCATCAAAACTCACTGAGAAATCAGTAAACCCTAATACCTCAAGTGCATGGAATAAAGATCTTAGTTCATCTTGATCGATATATTCTGTATCGCTAGCTAATATTCTAATATCAATTTCTGATAGTCCAGTTCCATATGTTTCTGGAACGATAATCATTTCCGCTTCAATTGTCAATATTTGATCTGACACAGTCGCATGAAGGATGGATGAATCGAGTAAAACATCGATATTCGCTAAAATAACATCAAGAGTTAATTCGTCTTCAATGGTATCGAAATTATCGATATCAAGAGCATACAGTGCTTTTAAGACCGCTTCAAGTTCAGAAGTAATCACATAATCAATAGTGTAGGCTGTTTCTTGTATCAAGAATGGCGCATGTAATTCATCAATTCCATATTCAGGAACAACTACAAATGGATCTTCACCTGAAGTAAGATCAATAAGCATATCAGAAATGGTTGCGTGAATAATTGAGGAGTTGAATAAAGTCGCTAATTTAAGATCTGATAACTCATCAGTGATTAAATCAGAATCATCATCGTCCGTATCAGCGAGTTTATCAATAATCGTCGCATCAAAGTTAACTGAATCGATACTTATTTCCAACAAATCAAGGGCATCAAAAATGCTTCTAAGTTCATCTCTTGTGATATAAGTCGTGTTGGTTAGTAATAACGAGTCACCTGTTTCAATTTGAATTGGGACATCATCTAAACTTGTGACTGGGATAATGACAGAGTCATCGTTCATATCAAGTAATTGTTTTGAAACCGTTGAATGAAGAATTGAAGAATCAAGTAAAACATCGATATTTGCAATGATAACATCTAAAGTTAAAGAGTCTTCCATTGTATCAAAATTATCGATATTCAGTGCATATAAGGCTTTTAAAACACTTTCTAGTTCTGATTGAATAACATAGTCAATGCTATAAGCTGTTTCTTTAATCGAAATCTCAGCATTCATTTCATCAAGACCATATGTTGGAACAACGACATAAGGATCATCCCCCGATGTCAGATCATAAAGCATATCAGAAATAGTTGCGTGAATAATCGACGAACTAAATAAAACTGCCAATTTATCATCTGATAATTCATCAGTGATTAAATCAGAATCATCATCGTCCGTATCAGCGAGTTTATCAATAATCGTCGCATCAAAGTTAACTGAATCGATACTTATTTCCAACAAATCAAGGGCATCAAAAATGCTTCTAAGTTCATCTCTTGTGATATAAGTCGTGTTGGTTAGTAATAACGAGTCACCTGTTTCAATTTGAATTGGGACATCATCTAAACTTGTGACTGGGATAATGACAGAGTCATCGTTCATATCAAGTAATTGTTTTGAAACCGTTGAATGAAGAATTGAAGAATCAAGTAAAACATCGATATTTGCAATGATAACATCTAAAGTTAAAGAGTCTTCCATTGTATCAAAATTATCGATATTCAGTGCATATAAGGCTTTTAAAACACTTTCTAGTTCTGATTGAATAACATAGTCAATGCTATAAGCTGTTTCTTTAATCGAAATCTCAGCATTCATTTCATCAAGACCATATGTTGGAACAACGACATAAGCATCTTCCCCCGATGTCAAATCATAAAGCATATCTGAAATGGTTGCGTGAATAATTGAAGAACCAAATAAAGTCGCTAATTTTAGATCAGATAACTCATCAGTAATTAAGTCTGTGTCATCATCATCCGTATCGGCGAGTTTATCAATAATCGTCGCATCAAAATTAACAGTATCGATATTGATATCCAATAAATCAAGGGCATCAAAGATGCTTCGTAATTCATCGCGAGTGATATAGGTTGTATTCGTTTGTAATAAAACATCACCTGTAACGACTTGAATTGGATCATCGTCTAAACTTGTGACAGGAATAATAACGGCGTCATTATTCATATCTAATAATTGTTTAGATACAGTCGCGTGTAAAATAGATGAATCTAATAATTCATCGATATTATTTAAGATAACATCTAATGTAATGGCCGTTTCAATTGAATCAAAATCAGTAATATCAAGGGCATATAACGCTTTTAAAGCGGATGAAAGTTCAGTAATTGCGATATAGTCAATGGTACTATAGGTTTGTAAAATTTCAACTTCAGCATTGAGTTCATCAAGGCCATAATGCGGAACAACAACATATGCGCTATCTCCAGACATGAGTTCTAGTAACACGTCAGAGAGTGTTGCGTGGATGATGGCAGACCCAAATAAAGTGTCAATTTTTGACTGAGATATTTCTTCAGTGATTAAGTCTTCATCTTCATCGTCTGTATCTTCTAAATTACTGATGATGGAGGCATCCATTTGAATGGAATTAATATCATTAATCTCTAAAATCGATAAAGCATCAAAGATATTTTCAAGTTCATCACTCAAGATATAGGTTGTATTCGTTAATTCTGCAACTTCTCCGACTTCGATTTGAATTTCAACATCACCAA
>CAYIYY010000069.1:0-6086 GCA_964367605.1 uncultured Candidatus Izemoplasmatales bacterium
ATTAACATGAGTAAATTTCGTTTAATTTCAGGGAGAAAACATGGAAAAAATCATTGAAGTCAAAAACCTCCATAAAAGCTATGGTGAGGTTCAAGCGGTCAAAGGAATTGATTTTTATGTAGAATCAGGGAAGTTGTTTGCATTTTTAGGACCGAATGGTGCTGGGAAATCAACCACCATTAATGTGATCTGTACGCTGCTAAATTACGAGCAAGGCGAAGTGACTTTAGATGGACTTAAACTGGGTGTTGATGATGCTAAAATACGTCAACAAATCGGTATCGTTTTTCAAGATAGTGTATTAGATAATTTACTGACTGTCGAAGAGAATTTAAGAATCAGAGGCAGCTTTTATGGGCTCGATTCATCATCTTTAGAAAAAGCGATTGAGGAAGCGCTTAAAGTAACAGATATCTATGAATTAAAAAGCCGTCGATATGGACAATTGTCTGGTGGGCAAAGACGCAGAACTGATATTGCTAGAGCTTTAATTCATCGCCCCAAAATTTTGTTTTTAGACGAACCAACCACTGGACTCGATCCTCAAACAAGAAAATCAGTTTGGAATATGATTGAAAACCTTTATCAAAATCAAGGCGTGACAGTTTTCTTAACAACGCATTACATGGAAGAAGCAGCGAAAGCAGATTACGTCGTTGTTATTGACAATGGGCAAATCGTCGCTAAAGGTACGCCGATTGAACTCAAAGAAAAGTATTCGACTGACTCACTTCAAATCAAACCAATTAACAAACAAGATGTCATCAGTTTACTCAAATACAAGAAATTGAATTTCACAGAAATAAGTGATTTATTAGTGATTCCGCTTGACTCAACAATCGATGCTTTACCAATACTTAAACTGCTTGATGGCGCGATTTCCGCATTTCAAGTACTGAATGGAACCATGGATGATGCCTTTATTGGCATTACCGGTAAGGAGATGCGAGAATGATACTTAGTTTGGTGAGACGAAATGTCAAATTATATTTCCGCGATAAGGCAAGTGTCTTCTTTTCAATGCTAAGCGTCATCATTATCATTGGACTTTATGTATTGTTTTTAGGTAAAATGGTTCAAGGATCAGGGGACTTCGCCGGTGAGGCTGCACGCTTCTTAACCGATTCATGGATTATGGCGGGTGTGATTGCGACAGCCACGGTTACAACGACTTTAGGAGCCCTTGGCCAAATGGTCGATGATTTGACCAAAAAGATTAACCGTGATTTTGAAACCGCCCCCATCGAACGTTGGAAAATCGTTATATCTTATGCCATCAGTTCAAATGTTATTGGGATTTTAATGAGTTCTTTTACATTTGTTTTAGCAGAGGTTTACATTGTTGCCTATGGTGGCGATATCGTTGGTTTTAGTGCGTTAATTCGAATTCTTGGACTCATCATCTTATCTACCATCACCAGCAGTGCTTTCTTGTTTTTCTTTGTATCAATGTTAAAAACAATGAACTCATTTAGTATCATTTCAACCATCGTTGGAACGATTATCGGTTTTTTAATGGGCATCTATGTTCCAATTGGGGCGTTACCAACGGCGATTCAAGGGTTTATTAAAGTCTTTCCACCTTCTCACATGGCTTCGTTATTACGTCAAGTGATGGTGAATGAAGTCGTATCAATTGACTACCTTCCAAGAGAAGTATCAGAGATGTTAGGAATCCAGTTTTACTTTGGAGACACCCTCACTTCTCCGTTTACTTCAATTATGATTTTAGTCGCAACTGCCCTGGTTTTCTTTGGACTTTCGGTACTGATGGTCTCAAAACGTAAAAGAGAGGCATAAAAACCGTTTTTATTTGCGATTTTGTTTGGAATTTTAAATGATTCATGTATAATTTAGTGGGTGATAATTTTGATTAATTTTTATGATTTAACAATCGATGATTTAGCAACGCTATTAGTTGCGAATGGTTTTAAAAAATTTAATGCAACTCAAGTATTTGAATGGGTCTATGCGAAATCTATATTTGACTTTAACCTAATGACAAATATTGGTAAAGATTTGAAAGTATACTTGAATCAAAACTTTAGTTTAATCGATTTAACACTAAAGACAAAACAACAATCACAAGATGGAACACAAAAATTCCTTTTTGAGTTATCGGACGGATTTTCGATAGAGTCAGTCTTGATGCTTCAAGATTACGGCGTTAGCTTATGTGTAACGAGTCAAGTCGGTTGTAATATGGGATGTTCATTTTGTGCTTCTGGGTTAAAATATAAAAACCGAAATTTAACAGTCGGTGAACTTGTCAATCAAGTGATCACTTCTGAAAAATTATCAGGTCAAAAAATAACCCATATCGTCGTTATGGGAACCGGTGAACCCTTTGATAATTATGATAATGTTATTAAATTTATTAAAATTGTCAATGATCCCAAAGGTTTGCAAATCGGTCAAAGACATATAACAGTCTCTACCTGTGGAATTGTACCGAAGATTTATGATTATGCGGATGAACCGATTCGAAGTAATTTAGCGATTAGTTTGCATGCACCCAATGACGATTTAAGAACAAAATTAATGAAGATTAACAAAAAATATCCCCTGGAAGAAATCATTGAAGCATGCAAAGTGTATTTTGAGAAAACATCTCGTAGAATTACCTTTGAATATATATTACTCAATGGCGTGAACGATTCAATTGAACTTGCAGATCAACTATCTGATTTGATTCGTGGATTAAATGCATATGTTAATTTAATTCCTTACAATTACGTCAAAGAATTTGGATATGAACGCACCGATATGAAACGTGCTATGATGTTTTATGATCGTCTCATCAAACGTGGAATTAATGCGATTCTTAGAAAAGAACAAGGCGGAGATATCGACGCAGCTTGTGGACAACTTCGGATGAAGTCCGAATAAATAGATAATAAATCTATTTGACTCATCACTTAAGTGATGTTAAACTATAGTATGAAATTTTATAAAAATGTCTAATATAAAGGAAGATTAATATGGGAAAAGAAATTAAAAAAATTGCAATTCTAACCGGTGGAGGCGACTGTTCAGGATTAAACGCTGTTATTCGTTCAGTTGTTAAGACCGCAATTACTAAATATGGTTATGAAGTCATTGGATTTTTAGGCGGTTATAATGGCCTATACAAAGATGAATGGATTGAATTAGATCGTCGTTCAGTATCGGGTATTTTCCACCAAGGCGGAACGATTCTAAAAAATTCAAACCGTGATAATCTCTTCAGTTATCCAATGAAAGATGAATTTGGAAAAATGGTTAAACGCAATGTATCACACGTTGCCATCGAAAACCTCAAAAAACATAATGTCGATGCTTTAGTCATCATTGGCGGTGATGGAACATTGACTTCTGCACGTGATTTTTACCGTCAAGGAATTAATGTTGTCGGCATTCCAAAAACGATTGATAATGACGTTCCAGCAACGGACATTACTTTCGGATACAGAACCGCTCTTGACCATATCGTCAATGCACTTGATGCTTTACACACAACTGCATTCTCTCATGACCGCGTCATGATTCTTGAAGTGATGGGACGTAATGCCGGATGGTTAGCGTTAGAAGGCGGTATTGCTGGGTCGGCAGACGTTATTTTAATCCCTGAAATTCCTTATGACATTAACAAAGTTGCTCAAGCAATCATTGACAGATATAATCATGGATCACGTTTCTCAATTCTTTGTGTCTCTGAAGGCGCAAAACCACTGGATGGCGATGTCACCGTAAAGAAAATTGTTGAAGATTCACCAGACTCTGTTCGTTTAGGTGGCGTTGGGGATCAAATTGCATTAATGTTAGAAAAAATCGTTTCTCCAGTGACGGGTCAAGAAGTCAGAGCTTCAAATCTTGGCTACATTCAACGTGGTGGCGTTACAAACTGTTTTGACCGCGTATTAAGTACTCGTTATGGTGCTTACGCTGCCGATATGATTGCCAATGGTCAATTTGGTCAAATGGTGGCGATTCGTAATAACAAAATGGTCGCAGTTCCGATTACTGATGTTGTTGGCACAGGCGAAACCGGTGAAACAAGCAAAGGTGGAGCACGTGTTGTGAACCCTGAGGGAGATTTAGTCATAACCGCTAAAAATATCGGCATTTCATTTGGTGACTAATTTATCAATAAGTCGTTTCAAAATCAACTTTTTTATGATAAACTAATATCAATATATTATCTAGGAGGATGAATTATGGAACTTAAAGGTTCAAGAACCGAAGAAAACTTAAAAGCAGCATTTGCCGGCGAATCACAAGCGAGAAACAAGTATACTTTTTATGCTTCTGTTGCAAAAAAAGAAGGATACAATCAAATCAGTGACTTTTTCTTAGAAACAGCTGAAAACGAAAAAGAACATGCGAAAATTTGGTTCAAATTACTTCATAACAATGATATACCGACCACTGAACTCAACTTAATTGATGGCGCGGCTGGTGAACATTATGAATGGACCGACATGTATAAAGGTTTCGCAGAAACCGCAAGACAAGAAGGATTTACCAGAATTGCATTTTTGTTTGAAGCTGTTGCGAAAATCGAAAAAGAACATGAAGAACGTTATTTAGCACTCCTTGCACAATTGAAAGAAAACCGCGTCTTTGAATCAGAAGAATCTGAAATTTGGATTTGTTCTGAATGTGGACATATCCACGTTGGTAAAAAAGCGCCTGAGAAATGTCCAGTATGTGAACATCCAAAGGCTTACTTTAAACGCCGAGTTAAAGGTTACTAAATATAATTAGAAGACGAAAGTCTTCTTTTTTTATAACAAATCAAGTATAATACTATTGATACTCAGTCTGAATGATTCGGAGGATTTCATTTGAAAAAAGGTAGAATTATTCGTCTCATTGGTGGCTTATACACCGTTATAGATGAATTTGGAAATCGTGTTGACTTAAAACCTATCGGGCTCTTTCGTTATCAAAACATTTCGCCTAAAGTAGGCGATGAAGTCATGTTTGATGAAGATTCGATTCAAGAAGTGCTTCCGAGAAAAAATGATTTGATCCGTCCGGCGATTGCGAATGTTGATCAAGCCATCATTATCAATTCAGCGAAAAAACCCGATTTCAGTTTCTACTTACTCGATCAGTTTTTAGCTTTGATTGAAGATGCGAATGTTAAACCACTCATTGTTCTCACAAAAATTGATTTAATGTCAGAAAAAGAATTATCACAGCTTAAATCAAAACTAGAATATTATTCTTCGATGTATACCGTCTGTTATGTCGACTCGAAGAATCGCATTGGTATTGATTTGTTAATGGAAAACCTTTCAGGTAAATTAAGTGTTTTCTCAGGTCAAACAGGGGCTGGTAAAAGTAGTTTACTGAATGCTATCGATCCGCTATTGAGCCTCAAAACAGATGCTATCTCTGAAGCCTTAGGGAGAGGTAAGCATACCACAAGACACGTTGAATTAATTAAAATTAATGACGGATGGATTGCGGATACGCCTGGATTTTCTAAATTAGAATTTCCTGAGATGAATGTTTCTAAATTAAAAGATTTATACCCTGATTTTACAAGACTTGCTAGTCTTTGTCGTTTCAATCAATGCTTACACATCAATGAGCCCGACTGTGCTGTAAAAAAAGCCTATCAAGATGGAACGATTTTAAAAGAAAGATATGAGAATTACGTTCTCTTTCATCAAACGATCAAAAATCAAAAGCCCAAGTATTAGGAGGTATTTATATGATTGTCGCACCTTCATTTTTAACAGCTGATATGAATGAATTAGAATCTGAAATTAAATCTATTTCAACTGCCAAATGGCTTCATTTCGATGTCATGGATGGACTATTTGTCCCTAATAAAACCTATGATTATCAACTCGTTTCAGAGGTTAAAAAATATAGCAATCAATTTTTTGATTGTCATTTGATGGTTGATAACCCGCTTTCAGATATTTACCGATATGTGAAAGCTGGGGCAAATTCAATTACCGTGCACTTAGAAGCTTTAGGTTTAGCGACGAACGTCGCGATTGAGTCAATCAAAGAACTTGGAATTAAAGTAGGTCTTTCGATTAAACCCATGACAAAAGTTGAGGATCTAATTCCTTATTTAGACGATA
>CAYIYY010000070.1:0-6077 GCA_964367605.1 uncultured Candidatus Izemoplasmatales bacterium
TATTATAAATTGATTATCAATATGAAAAAAAAAGCCTTGGATTTCTCCAAAGGCTATGATCAATTTCTGTTATTTTTTGTTTTTTGAACTAAAATTCGATTTAAATTTACCCCATGCATTTTGTGAATTAGATGTCCCACTTACTTTTTCTAACTCTTCAAATAAGTGTTTTTGTTCAGGCGATAGTTTTGTTGGTGTCACAATATTGACGATGACATGTTCATCACCTTTATATTTGGTTCTAACATTAGGAGCACCTTTTTCACGAATTCTAAATTTCGTATTCGGTTGTGTTCCGGCTGGTACCTTCAAAATCACAGGTCCATAGACGGTAGGAACTTCAATATCAGCGCCTAAAGCTGCTTGAGAGAATGAAATTGGAACAGTGATGATAATATCATCGCCTTCACGCGTGAAGGTTTCTGAAGGCTTTACTTCAAAGACGATATATAAATCGCCATTTGGCCCCCCAAAAGAACCTTTGTTTCCAAATCCTTCTAAGCGAATTTGTTGCCCAGTTTCAATGCCTTCAGGCACTTTAATTTCGACTTCTTTATTAACTTTGACAACACCTTCGCCGCCGCAAGACGGACATTTATTCACAATTTCTTTACCAGTTCCACGGCAGTTTGGACAAGTAGTTCTTGTTTGAGTTCTTCCGAGTAACGTTTGTTGCTCAACGATGACAGAACCAGAGCCCTTACATCTTGAACAAGTGTGAATGTCACTTGCACTTCTTGCGCCAGAGCCATGACAGGTTGAACATTCATCATAGGTCGGAACTTTAATTTTTTCTTTTTTACCAAAAATCGCTTCTTCAAAAGCAACGGTCATACGCCGTTGAATATCGGATCCTTTTCGGGGTCTTGCACGACCTTGATCACTACTTCTTTGTCCTCCGCCAAAAAAGGCTGAGAAAATATCACCAAAATCAAAGTTATCAAAGCCACCACCAAATCCACTGAATCCACCTTGTCCACCACCAAAGTTATTGGCTTGATGACCAAAGCGGTCATATTGACTTCGTTTTTCTGAATCAGATAAAACTTCATAGGCTTCTTGAATTTCTTTGAATTTAGCTTCAGCGTCTTTTTCAGTTGATACGTCCGGATGGAATTTTTTCGCAAGTGTTCGGTAAGCTTTCTTTATTTCATCATCCGATGCACTTTTTGATATCCCTAGGACTTCATAATAATCGCGTTTTTCCATTGCCTCACCTCGTAAACGTGATAAAAAGCAGATGGTCTGCTTTTCATCTTATATTAGTTATTAAACTTCTTTGTAATCGGCATCAAAAACTTGATCCCCGTCGCTAGCGCCGCCGTCAGTATTACCGCCATCGCCACCGTCTTGTTTTTTATTCATTTCAGCGTAAACACGTTCAGATAATTTTTGTGTTGATTTTTCTAACGCTTCTTTTGCTTTACGGATTTGATCTAAATCGTCTCCTTTAAGCGCTTTTTCAACATCTTTGATGAGTGATTCTGCTTCTTTTTTCTCAGAATCTGTGACTTTATCACCTAAATCAGCAATCGCTTTATTGGTCATGAAAATCATTTGGTCCGCTTCATTACGTAAGTCTGCTTCTTCACGTTTTTGTTTATCGGCTTCAGCATTTAATTCAGCTTCTTTAACCATCTTTTCAATATCGGCTTCAGATAAACCTGAACCTGATTGAATCGTAATCGAATTTGCTTTTCCAGTCGCGACGTTTTTCGCTGAAACGTTGACGATACCATTCGCATCGATGTCAAATTTGACTTCGATTTGTGGTACACCACGTGGTGCGGGTGGAATATCAGCTAATTGGAAATGACCTAATGTTTTATTATCTTTCGCCATGGAACGTTCACCTTGAAGCACGTGAATGTCTACAGCTGGTTGATTATCAGCGGCGGTTGAGAATACTTGAGATTTAGATGTTGGAATTGTGGTATTTCTTTCGATTAATTTCGTGAAAACACCACCAAGCGTTTCAATACCTAATGAAAGTGGTGTAACGTCTAATAATAATACGTCTTTAACGTCACCTTTTAAGACGCCACCTTGGATGGCAGCACCCATTGCAACGACTTCGTCTGGGTTCACTGAACGGTTAGGTTCTTTGCCTAAGATGCTTTTAACAGTATCTTGAACAGCTGGAGTTCTTGTTGATCCACCAACGAGTAAGACTTGGTCGATGTCTTTAGCCGTCATTTTAGCGTCAGATAAAGCTCTGCGAACTGGTTCTACTGTTCTTTGTACTAAATCAGCGGTTAATTCATTGAATTTAGCTCTTGTTAAGGTTTTTTCCATGTGAACAGGGCCGTTAGACGTCATGGATATAAATGGCAATGAAATTTGTGAAGAAGTAATTGATGAAAGTTCTTTTTTCGCTTTTTCAGCGGCGTCTCTTAAACGTTGAACCGCCATTTTATCATTGGATAAATTGACACCAGTTTCTTTTTTGAATTCTTCAACTAACCAATCAGAAACTCTTTGGTCGAAGTCATCTCCACCTAAATGGTTATCACCACTCGTAGAAATAACTTCAAAAGTTCCATCTGATAATTCAAGAATCGAAACGTCGAATGTTCCTCCACCCAAGTCATATACTAAGACGGTTTGTTCTTTGTCTTTTTTATCAATACCATAGGTTAAAGCAGCTGCGGTAGGTTCGTTGATAATACGTTTAACATCAAGACCCGCAATTTTACCAGCGTCTTTTGTTGCTTGACGTTGTGCGTCATTAAAGTAAGCAGGAACGGTAATAACGGCTTCCGTAACAGTTTCTCCTAAATATGCTTCAGCTGATTCTTTTAAGTTACGAAGAATCATCGCTGAAATTTCTTGAGGCGTGTACTCTTTGCTATTGATTTTAACTTTTTGGTTGGTTCCCATTTTACGTTTAATCGAATAAACGGTATTGGGGTTGGTGATAACTTGACGTTTTGCAACTTCACCTACTTGAATTTCATCATCTTTAAAAGCTACAACGGATGGGGTTGTGCGGTTACCGTCAAGATTTGGAATAATTTTGGCTTCAGAGCCTTCCATGACAGCGACGCAAGAGTTTGTGGTTCCTAAATCGATACCAATAATTTTTTTCATAATTTTATCCTCCAAGTTATGCGACGTTTCCGTCTAAATTTTCATTTTTTGATTCGGTTTCTTCATTTGTTTCTGGTTTTTGGTTGATGACCACTGTGACAGGACGTAACAAACGGTCTTTAAACATATATCCATTCTTAACAACCTTAATTATTGTGTTTTCAGGTTGATTCGGATCGTAAGTTACTTCAATGGGTTCCATGGTATTTGGATCAAATGCATCACCGGGTACCAAATTGATTTTTTTGACGCCTTCATCGACTAAGACATTGAATAACATATCTTTGATCATTTTGAATCCATATAAGAAGTTTTTAAAATTAGCGTCTTCAGTTTGAATATTAAGCGCTTGCTCAAACACTTCTAATTGATCAATCAATTTATCGGCGATAGGCTGAGCTGCGTACTTTCTTTCACGCTTTAACTCTTCAGAATTACGTTTTTTGAAATTTTCCATTTCTGCTAAGGCGCGGAGATATTTATCTTTAACACCTTCAAGTTCTCTTTGAATTCCTTCTAGTTTCTCATCAACGGTCGAAGGAGTTTTCGTTTCTTCACTTGTATTTTCAGTGGTTTCTTCCACTGGTTTCTCCTTGAGCTTATCTTTGTCTTTTTCTTTCATTTCAAACTCCTTTAGTCGTCTTCATATAGTTTTGATAAATGTTTTGCAATATATCGAATCAAGGGGATAACCTTGCGATATTCCATTCTTGTAGGTCCCACTAAACTAATCGTGCCATGATCACCTTCATTGGTTTCGTAGTTGGCGGATACAACGGTACAATCTTGCATGGAAGTCATCGTGTTTTCTTTACCAATTTTAACGCTGATGCCATCAGCGTTCGTCTCAACGATTTTAAATATTTCGTTATTTTCAATGGTATTTAAAAATTCACGAAGTTTTGAGATATCATTAAATTCCGGTTGATAAAGCATATTGGATTGACCGGTTAAATAGTATCGTGCTTGAGCGAATTTTGAGAAAGCCTCGATGAATGAATCAACGATTGTTTCACGGTATTTTAATAATTCTTTAATGTGTTGATGTTGGATCTCATAATGTAGTTTTTCTGATACTTGTGAAATAGGCGTATCAACTAAGATTTCATTTAGCAAATCAATAACTTTGACAAGTTCAGACATTTCCATATCTTCACTGATTGAGATTTGTTTTGATTCAACGTAACCTAAGTTCGTAATAACTAAAATTAAAGCTAATGTTTCTTTAAGTGGAATTAATTGGACTTTTTTAACGCGAGAGTTATAGGCATTCGGTCCTAAAGCAATGGCGGTACAATTGGTTGCTTGACTGAGTAAGTTAATTGCTTCTTTAATGACGTCTTCTCTTTCAATCTCACGGTTTTCAAACAAAGAATCGAATTCAGAGAATGAATCACCGTCATTTTCCAAATTCTTTAATATCGTTTCAATATAATAGCGATAGCCTTTTTCAGAGGGAATTCTACCACTCGATGTGTGAGTCTTTTCTAAAAAGCCTAATTCTTCTAAATCTGACATTTCATTTCGGATGGTGGCTGGAGAAACGTCCATATGCTTTGATAATGATCTAGAACCTACAGGTTCTGCGGTGCGAACATATTCTTCAACGATTAGTTTTAGTACCAGTTCTTGACGTTCATTCAACATCGCGTTCACTCCTTAGCACTCCGATAATTTGAATGCTAACAATATTATACACAACGCATTTAGCAATGTCAAGCATCGAGTGCTAACAATTCGTTTCAAAAAGAAATGAAAACGATTTTATTTGTTAAAATTGCTTTTGATTCATCGGTTTGATGATTGTATATATTTTTGCTTGTAGTATAATTATATTGACGAATCTCGAGGTGTTAATGTGCGTCAATTTATCAACTATTTTTTAAAGGACAAGGTCTTTATTATAGCCTTCTTTTTTGCGATATTATCTTGTTTTTTTATTCCACCGTCACTCGAGTATATTGATTATATTAATTTTAAGGTATTAATTATTATGTTCACTTTGATGATTGCGGTTGCCGGTTTATATGAAGCTAACGTATTTAGTTTTATCGCAATCAAACTTGTTTCTAAGTTTTATTCAATCAAATGGATTGGCCTTGTCATTGTGTTATCGACTTTCTTTTTAGGAATGTGGATTACCAATGACGCCGTCTTATTAACCTTAGTACCTTTTACTCTCTACGTGACCAAACAGACTAATCAAGAAAGATATGCATTATTGATTGTCATTATGCAAACCATTGCGGCGAACTTAGGTAGTGCTTTAACACCGATGGGGGACCCGCAAAATATCTATTTATATGCTTTTTATGATATTGGATTCTCAACGTTTTTAGGAACAATGGCACCCATCACGATTACTGGTTTTATATTATTAGTTGTAACGACGCTAGTGCTTATTCCCAATGTTCCTTGTCACCCCATTACGGTTACACCAAAAATCGGTTCAAAAAAGGTTATCATTTATCTGTTGATTTTTATCAACGCATTATTGACGGTATTAAGAGTTATTCCTGAGTGGTACGCGCTTATCATCACACTCGTATTAACTATTCCCTTTTCCGTTCATCTTCTAAAAAAAGTGGATTATACGTTACTATTAACCTTCTTCTCATTTTTTATTTTCACTGGCAATATGGGACAAATGACGGTCATTAAATCTTTTGTATCAACACTCTTAAACAGTGATTTATCGGTCTATTTTACGGGTTTGATCACCAGTCAGTTTATATCCAATGTCCCTGCTTCAGTACTCCTTTCAACCTTCACTGATGCTCAGTTTTGGAAACCATTACTCCAATCAGTCAATGTTGGGGCCATGGGAACGTTACTTGCTTCACTAGCGAGTCTAATCACCTTTAAATTTGTCATAAAGGATTTTCCTAATCAAGGAAAAACATATATAAAAACCTACACCTTGCTTTGTGTCATTTACGTCATTATCATCACAGGAGTTGTCTTCTTAGTGTCTGGGTACTTTTAAT
>CAYIYY010000071.1:0-6066 GCA_964367605.1 uncultured Candidatus Izemoplasmatales bacterium
AGTGTTGAATATTCCAGTGGCTTTGATACTTATATTTATCAATTGACCGAATAAATAAAAGGACAGGATTTGTCCTTTTTTTATATAAAAAAACGACTTTTCAGTCGTTTAAAGGTTACTCTCTGTCAGGATTCATCAATTGATTATGGAATATATCAATCATTTTTTTACCAACAAGGCCGGTGAGGATTCCCGTCGGAATTGAGATTAAAATCATATAGGGTAAATAATAAATCAGTGTTGGTGTGTCTAAGACCACAATCGCCATCGCAATTTGACCAACCATATGCATAAGTGCTCCTGTTACTGACACCGAAACAATTGATAATTTGGGTATTTGTTTAACACCAATCATCGCTAGATACGCAACAATACCACCCGATAAAGACATCATGGATGTGGGGGTAAACAATCCTGAATAAATCAATGATACAATAAAGATTCTCAAGATAGAAACAACAAACGCTTCTTTACCACCATAGATATATAAAATGACAAGGGTAATAATATTCGCAAGTCCTAGTTTAACACCAGGAATGATAAAAACCGTTACTGATATCATTGATTCCACAATTGATAAAACAATTGAGATAGATATCATAATGGCTAAGAAGATAATTTTTTTAAGTTTCATCCATATTCACCCTTGCTATTCTATCATTTTTCATGTGATAAAACAATGAAAAAAATAAGCCTTTTATAAGCTTACTTTTTAATGATATAGTAACGATAAGCCATGATAGTTGGCCAAAATAATAACCCAATCGCTACAATCACAAACCATAAGAAATTCTTAAAAAATTCAATAAAGGTTAAATTCAAGAAGACAACGAGTCCAATGATAATCAGGTAGGAGAAGATTGAGAAACTAAATTGACTTTTTCTTTTCTTCAACATTTGAGATTTCAACTGTGACGCTTGATCAGAAAAAGCATCTAAAACATCTTCCGTCGAACCAAATTCCTTGATGGAGCGATCAATCGCTTCATCGACAGGCGTTCCTTGTTCGACTAAATCTTCCACTTTTTCCTCTAAGGACGTCGTCAAAATTTCAATCAATTCTTTTTTATCAGTATCATTAAAATAGTCTTTTAAAAGTTTTGATACAAACTTCTTAATTTTATTCACGGATATCACTTCCTAAAATTGCCACCATGATTTCTTTTAGCAGCTTCCATTCGGAAATCATCTCCGAGTAATAGGCTTTACCAAAGGGCGTAATCTTATAATAACGACGTTTACCTCCATGGGTCTTTTCACCCATATAAGAGGTAATGATTTTTTTGCCTTCTAATCGTTGAACGACAGAATATAATGTTGCTTCTTTGATATTGAACTTATCTTGTGTCCGGTTCTTAATCTCATTGGCAAGTTCATAACCGTACATGTCTTTTTCGATGAGTAGTTTTAGAATTAACGTGTCGATATGACCACGAATAACATCACTTGAAATCATTGTTAATGTTTTAGAACATATCCTATTGTCATCGCTTTAGGTCCACAGTGTGCCCCTACCGCTGGCGTTAATAGATAGTCCTTTAATTCTTGATATTCAGGTCTTGCTTTTAATACTTGTTCTCTTGCATATTGGACGCCTTCAGGATTATTCGCATGAATGATGAATGCCTCAATATTTTTGCCTTGAGTTTCTTCTAAGAACTTTTCGATGACGCGGTCTAATGCTTTGTGGAACGTTCTGATTTTTTCAACCGTTACAACCGCACCGTTTTTGTCAATTTCCAGTAAAGGCTTTATTTTTAAAACGTCAGCTAAAAAACCAGCCGCATTCGATAAACGCCCATTTTTAACTAAATAACGTAAATCGCTAACGGCGAAGTAAATATGATTATTATCACGGATAAATTCAAGTTCCTTCATGATTTCATCCATTGATTTTCCCGCATTTGCCATTTCATGGGCGGTAAAAGCCATCTTACATTGGAGGTATCCAACGGTTTTTGAATCAAATACTGTGACATTCACGCCTTCAACCATTTTCTTCGCAATCATGGCATTTTCATAAATGCCACTCATTTTGGAAGAAATGGTAATGAATAAAACTTCATCACAGCCGTTGTCACGAAGTTTTTCATAGGCTTCAAGCATGGTTCCAGTAGAAGCCATTGCTGTTCTTGGGAATAAGGATGGATCAGACTGAATCATGTCATAAAACTTATCAGCGGTTAACTCTTCAAAATCAACGTATTCTTTTCCTCCCATAAGAATGGTAGAACGGATAACGCCGATTTCATAAGGATGAGGAATGTAATCTATTGCGGAATTGGTACAAACTAGAACACCAAGCTTTTTCATAGGTAATCTCCTTAATATTGATTAATAAGTCTACTTTTTATTATAGCGGTAATACAGTTTTTGTCAATTCGAATCGAAGATATGAATTATCCGCGATAAGGTTTCTTTTGATCGCTTCTTCTTGGCTTTGAAATCGATAACCCAGCACGTTTTCCTTTAAGTTTTGTATTATTTAATGTTTTCATGATTTCATCACGGAAATGTTGTGGAACACTAAAGAATGAAAACTCTGTTAAGATAGCAATATTTTGTACATCTTTTCTTGAGATTTTGATTTTTGAACAAACAAAATCCAATATATCAGAAACAGTTAAATCATCTTGTTTCCCTAAATTCAAATGGAATCTTGCTTGATTTGATTCATCGTTTTGAGCCCATGATTTCTTAGTTTCAAATTCTTCATTGATGTCAGCGACATTAGCTTCAACAGAGCTCTTAGATTCTAGCATCTTTAACAATGCGACGATGATTTGATCTTCTGTCATCGTCGATTGAATCATCTTATTCATGATTTCATATTGCGGTTCAAAGTTCGTATCTGAAGTTACGAGCGCTTGAATTTTATCTATGATTTTTTGGTTTTTAACATCTAATACTTTATCGTAAGTTGGAATACTACGTTTTTTAATCTTTGTTTTCGTAATACGTTCGATTTCTTCAACTTGTTTTAATTCACCTTTAGAAACTAAAGTAAATGAATAACCAATATTGCCGATACGTCCCGTACGTCCAATACGGTGAACGTAATAATCTGCTTTTTCTGGCACATCATAATTAAAGACAGCTTCAACTTCTTTGATATCTAATCCACGTGCCGCAACGTCAGTTGCGACCATGACATCAATGATGCCATTATGGAATTTCTTTAAGACATCGAGTCTTGTTGTTTGCGGTAAATCACCATGAATTTTATCGCAGTTAATGCCTCTTTCGATGAGTTCTTGCGTTAATTCATCGACTTGAACTTTGGTATTACAGAAAATAAGCGATAGTTTCGGACGGTAGACATTTAACAAGCGATAAATCGCTTCGGTTTTATTCTCACGTCTGACTTTATAATAATATTGGCTCACGTCTTGGTTGGTAGAATCTTCACCAATAACTTTAATCATTTCAGGACTAATCATGTAACTCTTGGCTAATCCAACAATGGTTCTTGGCATTGTCGCTGAAAACATTAACGTTTGTCTATCTTCAGGTACAGCTTGGAAGATTTTTTCAATGTCTTCTTGGAAACCCATCTTTAACATTTCATCAGCTTCATCTAAAACCATGAATTTTAAATGGTCAAAACGAATTGTTTTACGTTCTAGATGGTCAATGGTTCTACCGGGAGTACCAATGATAATTTGTGGTTTTTTCTTGAGTTTATAGAGTTGATTTGTGATCGGATCTCCACCAAAAACCGTGACGATTCTGCATCCTGGGATGTATTTTGCCATCCGCATCATTTCATCATGAATTTGAACAGCTAGTTCTCTGGTTGGTGCTAAAACCAACGCTTGAACATATTCTTGGTTAAAATCCAATTTTTCTAAGATTGGAATACCAAAAGCTGCGGTTTTTCCGGTTCCGGTGTGAGAATGTCCAATGACATCTTTTCCTGCTAGTAGTAAAGGAATGGTTAACTCTTGAATTTCCGTCAAGGCATTAAAACCCATTTCTTCGATTGCTTGTTTAATTTCACTTCTTAATTCCATGTTTAATTCCATATATCTCTCTTCTTTCATATATAAGATTCGACAAGTTATTATATCATAACTCGCAGTTGATAAAAAGGGGTCCTCAAAATTGCAAACAAAAAGTCAGCGCAAAGCTGACTCTAGTCGATGTTTAGAATCGTTACGCCATTTTGAAGTAGATGCTTTGCAGTTACACCCATACCTTCTATTTTGGTATTTGTGAATGTACCATCATAGATATGAGTGAACCCACAAGAAGGCGACCCATCTTTCAAAATAGCCTTCGTCGATTGGTGCTGTCTCATCATTTCAAGAGTCACCAATAGACCACGTTGAAAGCAACAGCTCACATCCTGACCAACTTCATTCAGGATGCGACCGTCTTTTTGAATCTCCGAAGGGATTCGCGGTGTTGTCAATCCTCCGAATTCTTCGGGGCAGATTGGCAACACGATATTGTCTTTTAATTGTTTGACAAGTTTCGGATTGAAGTTATTTTTGCCATTGTATTTGCAATTATATCCCAGTAGGCAGGCGCTAACCGCTATGACTTCTCTCATATAGCAACCTCTCACAAAGAATGATAGACTAGCTTTTAGAATGAATCGATATCGATATTAATCTTTTTGCCTAGTCTTGATGCTGCTGCATAGGCAATTGTTCTGATTGCATTTGCAATTTTTCCACCTTTGCCGATAACACGGCCCAGGTCTTCAGCATTCACCAGCACTTGAATTGTGACTGATGTTTCGTCTTCAGAAAATTTCTTGACGACCAAGTCTTCGGGATGCACGACTAATGGCGTAACCAAATCTAAGATTACCTTTTCGAAATTTACAGCCATTTTAAAGTCCCCGACTACTTATTCTTTTTTGATTCAGCATATTCTGCGATGATGCCGTCTTTCGATAATAGGTTTCTAACGGTATCGGTTGGTTGTGCACCAACATTTAACCATTTCAACGCTAAAGCCTTATCGATTTGAACGAATGCCGGTTTTTTCGTTGGGTCGTAAAGTCCAACAATTTCTAAGTATCTGCCGTCACGTCTTTTTGAAGCTTCTGCGGCAACGATTCTATAGAACGGACGTTTCGTTGTTCCGAATCTTTGAAGTCTGATTTTTACCATGGTATCCCTCCTGTTTTCAAAATCACAAGTATTGTATCAAATAAAGTAAATGGTGTCAAGTAAAATCTATTAACAGTTGAAAATTATTCTTTGAACTCGTAATTCGAAAAATCCATCAATGATTCTTCGATTTTTTTACAAGCTTTCATCGCTTCAATTTGCTTGAAAACACGTTCAAAAATCGGTGAATCAACATAGCCTGTTAAGTAATTTCGTTTCTCGTTTTTATAAACGATATGAACACCTAACTTTTCAATTTCTGGAATGATTTTTGTCGTCGTAAAGTATACGACAAGTCCTTTTCTACTAACCATGATTAATGTCCTTTCGTGTGGCAAGATGCTTTATTATTTGAAGTGACTAAACACTCTGAAAGCATCTGTGTAATTTTAAATGAGATATCTCGCAAATAAAGGTTCAAAGCTTCATTGGCTTTTTGATAAGCAATGTATTCCTTCGTTGAGTATAAAGCCGTTTTAGCTTCCATCAATTTTAAAGTTGCTTGTTTATAATCAGGATGAAATTTCCCATATTTTGAGACTCCATCGAAATAATTCTTCGCTTCAATAAATGCATCAAATAAGGGTTTTAATTCAGGTTTATCGATCGCTTTTTTTGCGGCTATATAACTATTGTACATGTCTTGATTTTTTATTTCATCAACGGCCTCATAAGTGAGGTCGATTAACTGTGTTCGGTCCATTAAAATCACCTAACTATATTATATCATAAATGAAGAATTTATCATTCGTTTTTGAGGATGAGTTCTAGTTCATTAGAAGTCAATTCTTTGTAATCACCCGGTAATAAAGCATTATCTAGTTCAAGTAAACCGATTTTCTCACGTTTTAAACCTTTGACTTCATTGCCAATAAATTCAAACATTCTTTTGACTTGATGGAATTTACCTTCACTGATAGAAATGCGGCAGGTATTTTTGGAA
>CAYIYY010000072.1:0-6002 GCA_964367605.1 uncultured Candidatus Izemoplasmatales bacterium
CAAGTTCCATCAATCTTTCCATAAAATCAGGCTTTAATATTTTAAAAGCTCCTAGATCATTTTTGGAGAAAATACTAAATGAATTATTAAAATCAATCGACTCGGTTTTAACTCTTTCATACCCTGGAAAAGCCCAACTTGAGACATATCTTTGTTGGACTAAACAAAGGTCAGTTTCAAAAGGGTTCTCAAAATCTAGACGAATAACTCTCCCTTGAAATACTGTCACAACTGTCGTTGATTTTCCATTACTTCTGACGTCTTTTAAAACGACATCCGCTGTTTTAAAAGTTACATTATCCCATTCACCTTGAAATAGGTCTTCGCTATAGTATCGGTCTTCACGATGCAAAATAAGTGATCGGTATACTTCGGTTTCATCAAATCCACCATGAATATTAAAAGTTGAACCGGGTATTAATTCTTCTACGGCTTTAGGAAGATAATTTTCTTTAAACTCATTGGATAACGCTTTTGTCTTTACTCCAGCACGACTTGCGATAATTCCGCCACCCATAAAAAAAGCCATAACAATGAATGGTAAAATAATAGCCCCGCTCGCTGCGCCTATCATTCCAGAAGGAATAAAGAAAATAAAGGCGATGAGTGTGACCAATATGCCTTGTTTTGATGATTTTTTGTGAATTTCTAATTCTCTTCGGTAATCTTCGATGTTTTTCATTATTTCGTTCCCTTCATAACGAGCATAAAACTCAATTGACTTTCAAATGGGGATTGATCAAACCGGCCATAACTTCTGACTTCATGAAATCCAATTTGTGTCATCATTTTAAATAAATCGCTTTGTCTCATGGGTAATAATTCAACGGTATTTTTATAAATTGAATCTATTGTTTTTAACGTCGTTTTAAACAAAATTTTTCCTTTTGATAATTCATAATCACGAACGAATTCTACATTTTGTGCCTTAAGTGTTGGTAAACTATTCACATTTTGATCGATAATTCGGTCATAGTTGACAATTTGAAAGATAAAAGTACCATCAGGTTTTAAAGCATCATAAATACGGCCTAACGCTTCAAATATATCCATTTCATTAGGCAAATGAACTAATGTATTGCCAATGCAATAGATGCCATCATAGGTATCAATCAAATCAAGATCTAGCATATTTCCCTGTTTGAAATCAACCTTAATGTGTAAGTTTTTTTGCTTCTGTTGAGCGATTTGAATCATCCCTTCATCAAAATCAATGGCATCAACCTTAAACCCTTTTCTTGCCATTTCAAAAGCATAACCTCCCGCTCCGCATCCGATATCTAAGATACGACCTTGAGGTTTGAATAATTCAATAAAACTCTTTATTGTTTGATCATCAGTAGGAAAGATTTGATCATAGTACGCTGAGAAATCACTATAAAATGACATATCATCACCTCTTACTTATTATTGTATCATAACCATTCAAAAACTCATCAAAAGAATCAAAAAGAAGCTAAATAATTTAGCTCCTTTAAAGTATCATTTGGTTTGATGAATCAATTGGTTTTTTGAATTTCAATGGTATTAGATTGGTAAGGCCAATCACGACTAAAGAAGAAATAAAGGCTGTTGTCCCTAATTTCCCTCCAAAACCCCCAAAGAGATTGGATTCCAAATAAAACAGTACCCCGAAGAGTAATCCACCGATTCCGACGATAAAAATATTTTTCATTTGATGTTTACTAGACATGCCAACAAAACTTGCTCCAAAACCGCAAAGAGCGATATAAGGCGATAAACTATAAGTTTCATAATCGAAGAAAACAACAAATAATAATCCCACAACACTCGACGCTTGAACAATCGTGACATCTTTAATATTCGATATAACTCGCGTTAATATCGCTCCAACAATGGAAGCGATGACAAGATATAATCCTTCAGTGATAGAAAATGTAATACCTACGGTGGGTGTAATATCTGTTAACAAATAAGAAATCACTGCTCCTGTGAAAGCAATGGTTCCTAATTTTCCTCCCACACCTTGATAAATCGGTTTTGTGAACACAAAGACAAATGCCATAACCAGGGATGCTAAAACAAATCCCCAAGCACCAAAAACTGAACCGGCGGCCATCCCTAAGAAACTACCTGCGAAGATGGCTTTATCATGGTTCTTAAAGATTGTTCCGCCGACGAGCCCAACCAAGGCACTTGATAAAACACTGGATACTTGATCATACATCGTTAAATTATAAGTGAAGATTGCAGCGAAATAAGCAAACAAAAAATCATGCCAATCAATCTTTTTTAGTTCCCATGGTTCTGAATTGACACTTTCTTTGTAGTTGCTAAAATCGACATATATTAAGAATAACCCTAATATTAATATTAAGATAAATACAGTGATACTTCTACTATACCAATCGTAAGCAGTTAATCCGAGTAAGGTTAATGCAATACTCAGTAATAAGAAATATCCGAAGAATTTAATGAGTTTCATGAAATTTAATTATGAATAACGCCTAGGCGTAACCCTACTTTATTGAACTTATCTAAGGCAAAAGCTAAATCGACTAACGTATGGGAAGCAGAAATCATGACTCTTAATCTTCCTTTTCCTTTTGGAACGGTAGGGAAGACGATACCAGAGACAAAAACACCTTCTTCTAATAATGCTTTTGAGAAAGCCATCGTTAATGCTTCATCACCAATCATCACCGGTGTAATCGGTGTTTCACTGTGACCAATGTCAAAACCGAGGTTCTTCATGCCTTGCTTAAAGTATTGTGCATTACTCCAAAGTTTCTTCGTTAAGTTATCTGATTCAAGCAATAATTTGATGGATTGAATAGCTGCTCCTACTGCTGCAGGTGGTAAAGCCGTTGAAAATAACAAAGGTCTCGCACGGTGCAATAACCATTCTTTGACGTTTTGTTTGGAACAAACATAACCACCGATAACACCCACTGCTTTAGAAAGTGTTCCAACGATGATATCAACACGACCATGAAGATGAAAATGATCAACTGTTCCACGGCCATTTTTTCCTAAGACGCCACTACCATGAGCATCATCGACATAGGTCAAAGCGTTGAATTCTTCAGCTAATTGAACAATTTCAGGGAGATTTGCTAAATCGCCATCCATTGAAAAGACACCATCAGTGATAATTAAGACTTGTTGATAAGTGTTTCGCTTTTCTTCAAGAATTCTTCTTAAATCTAACATGTCGCTATGTTTATAAACTGCTTTATCGGCTTTTGATAATTTAACACCATCGATAATCGATGCATGATTTAATTCATCAGAGATTATCAAATCACCTTTATCGGTTAATGCTTGGATGACACCGATATTACAGTTAAGACCCGATTGAAAGACGGTGACTGCTTCTTCGTTTTTAAATTTAGCAAGAATCGCTTCTAATTCTTCTAAGAGATCTTGGTTACCAACAATCGTCCGAACACTTCCTGCACCGGCACCGTATTTATCAATGGCGTCATGTGCCGCTTGAAGGACGAGTGGATGCGTTGCTAATCCTAAATAGTTATTCGCTGATAAATTAACGATTTCTTTTCCGTTAAACTCAATGATATTCGAACAAGACTTTGTGTTAATCGGAAGTTTACGGTAAACGCCTTGTTTTTTTAACTCATCTAATTTTTGGTCAATAAATGCTAATTTATACATTTCTACATTTCCTCCGGAATTAAAACGATTTTACCACTATTGCCACTACCCATGATTTTAGCAGCTTCATTGATGTCTTTTAATGGAAATTGATGGGTAATGATTTTATCTAAGTGTAATTGGTTCTTATCAATCAATTCTTTGACTTGATGCCAAGTGCCATAAATTCTTCTTCCGACAACGCCATAAATGGTGATCCCTTTAAAAACGACGTCATCAGCTAGATTAATTTCAATCGGTTCCGATGGCAAGCCAAGCATACTCATCTTACCGCCTGCTTTAATATATTTAAAGGCTTGTTCAATAGCGTTTTTGTTTCCTGAAAATTCACAAACGACATCCACGCCACGACCATCGGTCGCCTTCTTGACCATCGATATCACATCATCAACTAAAGGGTTAATGATGACTTCTGCACCTAATTCTTTCGCCAAATTTCGGCGGTATTCATTTACTTCAATGGCGATGACTTTACTAGCACCATAAGCTTTCGCTACGTCTATTCCTAAAAGACCGATCGGTCCACAACCAACGATCGCAACTGTTTTATTTGACACATCAAAATGAGTGACGGTATGAACCGCATTTCCTAACGGTTCTTGTACTGATAAATGCAAAGGATTAATATCAGGACTGTTAATAAAACAATTATCTTCTGGAATTTTTATATAGTTAGCGAAGCATCCATCGGTATCAACGCCAATAATTTTGGTGTTTTCACAGATATGTCCTTCACCTCTTAAGCAAAATTCACATTTTCCGCAAATAATATGCGTTTCAGCGCTCACGTTATCTCCGACTTTTACTTTCGTCACTTCTGAGCCAACCTTGATGATTTTTCCGCTAAATTCATGTCCGACTGTTAAAGGTAATTTAAGTCGATTTTGAGCCCAAGCATCATATTTATAAATATGGTAATCTGTTCCGCAAAATGATGCACTCATTACTTTCACTAACACTTCATGGCTACTCAAATCCGTCGAAATTGTTTTTTGAACTACCGTGAAGCCTTCTTCTGGACGGTCTTTTACGACTGCCATCATTTTTAAACTCGTTGTGTCACTTGTCATAGTACGTCTCCTTGTTATTTTTTTAAATACAAACGCTTACATCCAAAGAATATTATAACATATATTATGATATATGCTCGTTTTTTTTCACTCTAGAAATAAAAAAAATGCTTTATAATCAGCATTTCTTAAAATTCGTTTTATTCACTTACAAATGTCTTAAAAATTGTTCTGGAGAATTCAAAAATTGTTTTAACAAACTGATACTTTCAATGTCTTGATAGGCAATTTCATTGATACCATGATCTGCCACTTGATAAATCAAGGCATCTGGGTAAGCCATGATAATGGGTGAATGAGTTGCGATGATAAATTGACAATTGTTTTGAACAGCATCTTTGATCATCGCAAGTAAAGTCAGTTGATTTTGAGAAGACAACGGCGTTTCTGGTTCATCGAGTAAATAGATTTGATTCGGTCTTAATCTTGATGCAAAGAAATCTAAGTACGCTTCTCCGTGTGACCGTTTCGTTATATCATAATCGTATAGATTATCAAGTTCCTGCAAACTCTTTTGATGAGGTACTTTCGCCATCATTTTCGCATAATCAGACCGTTTAGCATAATCCGTTTCAACGCGTTTTAGCTCATCTAAAGCTTCATTCTTTTCTTTGACTAAAAAATGTAAATAAGTAATAAATGCTTCAGCCTCAAAAAAGAAACCATGGGTTTTAGTGTTTGTATAGAGGGGTTTAATGATATTTGAGTTTTCTTTCAAGGATTTGATGGGTGTATCTCCCGAATTAATTCGGTAAAGATTTAAAGCAGTGGCTAATAGATTCATCAGAGTAGATTTACCACAGCCATTATCACCGGTGATGATGATTACATCATTATTGAAAGGTAACGACTGGATATGTTTTATCCATGGGAGAGAATAGGGATATTGAGTTAAATGATTCGAAACATTAAATTGTACTTGTTTTAAATGAATCATTCAGTATCCCTAACGCTTTTTTATAAAGCTCATCAAACTCACACCCACATTGTCCACAAATACTATCAGCACTTCTAATTGCAATTAAAAGTTCTTTAGTCGCTACTAACCACTTTTTGGAAGGTTCATCCAGTAGTTCCCATTGAGACTCAGAAAATTTTTGGACAATATTCGTAAGTTCATTTAACTCATTCATAAATTCACTCTCCAATTCTATCATCTCTATCATACCAAAAAAATGAATTTTGTGAACCCTTAATTAAAATAAAAAAGCACCAATACCTCAAGTATTCGTGCATTTGATTCTTTTGGAGCAAGCGAGGGGAATCGAACCCCCATCTACTGCATGGCAAGCAGTC
>CAYIYY010000073.1:0-1104 GCA_964367605.1 uncultured Candidatus Izemoplasmatales bacterium
CTATAAAACTGAAAGCCGCGATTGCGGCTTTTCTTTCTTTTTTCTTTTGAAGTGAAGGGTTATTTGATATAATAACCTTATTGAATTATTGATAGTTATAATGAGGAGTTAACGATGACTAGAATTCAGCCGTTGTGGATTAAAAAAATGTTTTTACCGTTTGTGATTATCATCTTATTTGGGATGGCTTTTTTATTTGAAACGCCTCAAGCATTATTTAGTGGCTATTTAGAGATTTTAAAAAGTCCTTCCATCCTAATCAGCGATTATCTTTATATTGGTGGAATCAGCGCAACCTTATTTAATGTCGCGACCATTATGTTAATTAACATCATATTATTGACAGTCTTAAAAACTGAAAATGAACGGTCCGATTTTCGCCGGCATTTTAACCATTGCGGGTTTTTCATTCTTTGGTAAAAATATTTTTAATACCATTCCGATTTATATTGGAATATATCTTTATTCTATCATCAAAAAAGTCGAGTTTAAATCGTTGATAATCGTTATATTATTTTCAACGGGTATTTCTCCCATCGTCAGTTTTGTCATTTTTGGCACGGGATGGCCGCTTTATATCTCAATATTTGCTGGGATGATATTTGGAATTGTGACAGGATTTGTTTTGCCAGCACTATCAACAAATACATTCAAATTCCATCAGGGATATAATCTTTATAATGTTGGATTCGCCATGGGAATTTTATCAACGTTGTATGCAGCAAAATTTCGGAGTTTGAATATTAGTCTAGACCTTGGTGGTCCATCGAGTGTTCAATATCACAATGAATTGATGATTATTTCATTAGTATTCTCGATTTTGTTTATCGTTGGCGGATTTATGACTGACAAATCAGTCTTCAAAAAATACCCAAGTTTAATGAAAACCAGTGGAAAACTTGTTTCTGATTATGTGACTGATTTTGGCAGAGCCGTTGTTTTGCTTAATGTTGGGGTGATTGGGTTGATATCTCTTTTAGTTATTGTCATTTTTAATTTTCAAATGGGTGGAGCATTAATGGGTGCCGTATTAACGGTAATGGGATTTGCGGCTTGCGGAAAGCATCCTAAAAATTCAGTTCCTGTGATTATCGGCGCAATCCT
>CAYIYY010000073.1:1204-5963 GCA_964367605.1 uncultured Candidatus Izemoplasmatales bacterium
TATATTGCTGAATCTTCTGGGAAGATAAAAAATCTCTTCAAAGTCAAATTATCGACGGTCATTGATAAAATAGATTGGCAACGATTCTTTCACGTCATTGTTTTAAAATCTATTCCGTTATTTTGGATTCCGGCACATACGATTACTTTTTTACTCCCTGAAAATTACCGTGTACTGATGGCTGCATATTTATCAATTGCTTTAGGAATCATTCTCTCAATCAAAAAAGTGAAATCAAAAGAGGTTAGCTCATAAAGGGCTAACCTCTTCATTTTGTCGATTGATTTGATTCAGACGAACCGTTCCATAAACACCAACAATAATCATGATACTCCCAACATAGTGGTACCAAAATAATTGTTCTCTTAATATCAAAGCTCCTGCAATAATGGCAACAATTGTCGATAAATTCGAATAAACGCTTGAAACGTGAGCTGGTAAGCGGCTCAGAGCGAAATTCATCATAAAAAAGCCACCAATCGAAGCGATAATGCCAAGATATAAAAGGGGTAGTATGAGTTCCATTTGACCTAAGTTTGTCACATAGGTCTTTAAACCATCACCGAATGCGAGTTGTATGAGATAAATGATATTAAAGCCAACGGCCCCAACCAACATCATAAAATAAGTGACTTCATAGGGTTTAATTTGTTTCGAAGCATTTCTTGATGCGATATTGTATAACCCAGCAGAGACAACTGCCAAGAAGAGCAATAGGAAACCAATAAATACACCGCTTGATTGACTAGGTTTCATAATTTGAATAAATACAATTCCAAGAACACTTAATAAGATAAAAAAGTATTGAGATTTACGGGGTGCCTCTTTGAGAATGATTGCGCCTAAGATACTAACGATGATGGGTATTAAAGCAATCATCATTCCTGCTTCGCCAGAAGTGGTATAAGATAAACCATAGGTTTCAAATAGAAAATAGAGAATCGGTTGGAAAAAAGCAACCGCAAACCATAGTTTTACATATTTTTTTTCAAAACGAATGTGAACTACTTTGAAACGTCTCAAAAGTTCAAAACCGATGAAACCAATTAAGAAACGGTAGGCAATTAACCCAACAGGGCTTACATAGTTTAAAGCTATTTTTGAAAAGAGAAATGAAAATCCAAAGATAGTGGCGAAAGTTAATCCTGCTAGATGACCGAGTCTATTCATTAATTTACTCCGATTTTACGACGAGTTGATGGCGTTTTATCCGTTGAGATAGTAAAGGAATACCATAAATCAATCCAAAGAATATAAAGAAGATTAAGATATAAAATAGAAAGAAGTTTTGGTCATTGCCAAAAGGTAATGCGTTTTCCTTTAAATACATGTAATTAGGGTTTAGACCAACATAAAAAACTTCATTCGCCAAGGTTGCCCAACCCATTAAGACGAGTATTCCAATCAAAACTTGCCACGATTTTCTAAAATTGAGTTCAAATTTGTTAGCGGCGATCTCATAGATGGGAACAAGGATTAATATCGTATGGGCTGACATACCTTCTAAGGTCCAAAAGGTTAAAAATCGATCCCCAAAATAATCACCCATCAGTAACGTAATCACGCCGCCCATGATGGATAAAACATAGACGGGAGTTTTGATTTTATCCCACTTAAAGAAAACTGTTAAGGGGAGTAAAAAGGTTAATACCGTACACATATGGAAAGGAAATGCTTGAGTCCAAGGTGATTCAACGCCCATAATAGCTCTCGCTGTTTGATGAAATAAACGAACAAAAAATAACGATAATATCATCAATAATACAACTTTTTTTTCAATGTTTGGATGCTTTTTAAAATAATAGTATCCACCCACAGAAAGGACTAAAACAAGGCCTATCCAAATAAAATGTCGATACCCAAAGGCGCCTTCCCCTAAGCCATCACTAAAAGTTGACACATAACCATTGTCATTAAAATATAAGAAAAACTTTTTTAGCCATTCAAGTATCATATAAATCCTCCGGAAATAACTTACAGATATGATTATATCATAGACATTCTCAAAGTAAATAACCCTTCGTTATCCATAAAATACAATTATGGATATTTCATGATATTTACTTTTTTTACAATGTTTCGTATAATAATCAGGTGAGTTTTTTAATATAATACTTGATAAGGAGAAAAAATTGGCTAAATTAGTTAACATTGCTGCAGAATTAGATTTAAATTATCAAAAACCCCATGCTTATGGACAAAAATCAGGGTATGACTTCACGGTTGAAGAGACTTTATCCAAAGTACGATGATTTTTTACTTTTTAATCAGTGAAATTACATCGACAAAAATCGAGACTTCAAATGCTTATTTTAAGCTCAATAAAAAGACACTGAAAATCATTTCAACAGAAATCAAAAATTTTGTGGTAAGAGTTGTCTGGAACCATAATTTTGGAACGATGAACTCGACTATTTTCAGTGAACTAGTCGAAAATATCACAAATCAATTCATTAAGTTAGATATATTGCCCAATAACGTTTGTGGCCTTTGCGGAAAAGAAGATCCAACAACCCTTGCGAAAGTCAATGGAATTATCTTATTCAAAGCGCATGAAGAATGTAAAAACGAAAAAATTGAAGAATTAAAGCAAAATGAAATATCAAAACCCCTTGAAAAGTCTAATTATGTTGGTGGAATTCTCGGCGCTTTAGTTGGTGCTTTGGTCGGAACAATTCCATGGATATTAATTGAACTTTATGTCGGATTTTACGCAGCTGTATTAGGGATGCTTATCGGATATTCAGCTTTTTTTGCTTATAAGAAATTTGGCGGACCTCTCAATAAAACGGCGAAATATATCATTGCGATAGCGACGATTATTGGCGTTATCTTTACGAATATCTTTTTCGCTTCTTATATCATCTATTTATCGGATGGAGCATTAGTACTAGAGAATTATATCATCGTATATACCGACCCTGAAATCAACGGTATCTTGTTTGAGGGACTCGGACTAGGCTTGTTAATGAGTGCATTCGCACTTCCATCCATCGTTAGAAAAGTTAAATTAGAAGAAAAACGTTCCATTACATTAGAGTAAAAAATAAGGTCATCACGTGATATTCACGAGATGACCTTTTATTATCGATTTAAGTTAGGTAATTCCAAGATCATTTGATATAAATCATCAAAGTCACCATGACGAAATTGTTGAATGTCCTTATTTTTTGTGTTAATCAAATTATGGGTGAGTAGATAAACTGAAATTCCCAATTTTTCCGCAGCCATATCTTCGCTAGCGTCGTTGCCAATCATCATACATTCATCGGGTGTTTTATGAATTTGATTTATGACGAACTGATAGTATTCTTTATTAGGTTTCGTCCATGAACTATTATCATAAGTTGTCACAAACGCAAAATCTGAAAAATTCATGCCCGCCCATTCAATCCGTTTTTTCGTCGCAATCGGTGGAAACAATGGATTTGTTGCTAAAGCTAGGGTATACCCTTTTGATTTTAAAACTTGAATGATTTTATTGGAGAGGGGATGTAAAGTCGTTGATGCTTTTACCTTATCAAATTCCTTCTCATAAAATTGTTCGAATGCTTGATCAAGTTCAGGTTGATAGTCAGAAAAAACTTTCTTGAATCTTTTCCAAAAGGCGATTTCATTCGTAACTAATCCGTTATTTTGATACATTGCCTCTGTTCCTTCTAAAACAGCTTTTGTTATAGAAGTACCATCATATCCTAAATGATTAAAATACTTCGCCATGAGGCCAAAATACAGTCTCAGAAATTCGTTATCGTTGAGTGGTAATAAGGTGCCATCTAAATCAAATAATATTGTCGTAATCATATTGAAACTCCATGAATTTCTATATTATAACTGATGCGTCCTTGATTGTCAATTTCGGGGATTTAATTCATAAAAAAAGACTCAAATAGCATTGAGTCTTCATTTTTTAATTGACGATGCCATAGGGCCAGTTGATAATTCCGCCCATATCATAGAGGTTTGCGTAACCTAAATCATATAATAAATCAATGGCAGTCGCACTTCGGTTTCCACTACGGCAATAGACAATAATGATAGCCGTTTTATCTTTTAATACTTTTTGTGCATTTGAGGATAGCGAATCTAAGGGTAAAAGAAGAGCACCTTCAATATGTCCTTCATCAAACTCACTTTGGGTTCTAACATCAACGAGAATAATATCTGGATTTTCATCCATCATGGTTTTACCCGTTGTTGCATTGATTAACTGGGGTTCATTTTGCTCAATGGTTGTAGCTTCAGCACATGAAACCAATGCGATTAAAAGAAATAAGATCAATCCTAATTTTTTCATCAATATCACCTTTTTTGATTATATCATTTAAGAACCATCTATTTCAAGGAACACGCTTTTTAAAATTATTAGCGAAAGCTTTGACAATTCATTTTAATAGTATACAATTAAATTAGATATTCATAATTTGGAGGCATCTATGAACGTATATGATTTTACAGTTTTAGATTCTCAAGGCAATAAAGTTGAATTGAAACAATACCTTGGCAAAGTCTTATTAATTGTCAATACGGCGACAGGATGTGGGTTTACCCCGCAGTATGAAGGTTTAGAGAAATTATATCAAGAATATAAATCTCAAGGTCTAGAAATTTTAGATTTTCCGTGTAACCAATTCTTAAATCAAGCACCTGGAAGTAATAAAGAGATTGTTGAATTTTGTCAATTGAACTATGGTGTGACATTTAAAACATTTGGGAAAATCGCTGTTAACGGAAAAAACGCCAATCCACTCTATGGATA
>CAYIYY010000074.1:0-5940 GCA_964367605.1 uncultured Candidatus Izemoplasmatales bacterium
AATAAAAAGCGTCATCGCAAACTTTTCTGGACGATTGTATTACTCTCGCTCTTAGGTATTGTCTTGCTTGGTGCTGGCTACATCGCTTTATATTATTTTTACATCAACCCAGGCGTATTACCTTTTGGTTTGCCTGTCCTTTGGTAATTAATAGCTTATAGGTGATTTACGTGAACGATTTGAAACAACCGACTTACACGCCGATGATGGAACAATATCTTGAAATCAAAAAAGACTATAGGGATTTTATAGTCTTTTTTAGACTTGGGGACTTCTATGAAATGTTCTTCACAGACGCTATTGTGGCCTCTAAAGAACTTGAAATCGTTTTGACAGGGCGAGATGCCGGTCAAGAAGAAAGAGTCCCTATGTGCGGTGTTCCGCATCATGCCGTTAACATCTATATCGAACGACTCGTTGAAAAAGGATTTAAAGTCGCCATTGTCGAACAAACGGAGGACCCCGCTTTAGCAAAAGGCATCGTTAAACGAGAGGTCATTAAATTAATAACGCCCGGAACCATCATTGAAGATGGAACGCTCGATGAAAAAACTAATAACTTTATCGGGGCTTTATCAGAAACAAAAACGGAATTTTTATTAGCATACTCCGATTTATCAACGGGGCAAAACGCCATTATCACAATTCCGAAAGACTTTGATTTATTGATGAGCGAAATCTATAATTTAAATTCGAAAGAGTTAGTCGTGTCTTCTAAATTTAACCAACACAAGTTACTGAAACTAGTTGAAAATTATCCTCTGACACTTTCTATCTCTGATGATGTTAATTTACCGAGTTTTTATAACCATTTAGTCTCAGAAATCTACCATAAAGACCAAATTGAAGCCTTTGGTCGCTTAATTAATTACTTAATTAGCACGCAAAAAAAAGAACTCATGCATTTGCAAAAAGTTCAAGTGTTTGAGTCTAATCAATATTTACACATCGATAACAATTCACAGCGCAATCTTGAACTAACTCAAACCTTACGATTTGGTAACCGTAAAGGTTCCCTTTTTTGGTTGCTTGATCTTTGTGAAACGGCCATGGGTTCAAGGTATTTAAAACAAACGATTTTAAGGCCTTTGGTTGATAAATCAAAAATTGAACATCGATATGATTTAATTGAGAAATTGAATGAGAATTTTATCATTCGTGAAGAACTGAAAACCAATCTCAAATCCGTTTATGACTTAGAAAGAATTGTCGGTCGGATTTCTTTTGGCAATGCAAATGCAAAAGATTTAGTCAATTTAGCAAAATCACTTAAAGTAATGCCAACCATCCAATCATCTCTCAAAGGGTTAAACAACGATTACGTCAATTCTTTAACCACCGATTTTGATCAAACAATTGGATTGGTTGAACTCATCGATAAAGCAATAGTCTCAGATCCACCCCTTTCAATCAAAGAAGGTGGCATCATCCGGGATGGCTATCACCCTACATTAGATCAAATCAAATATCAATCAACGGATGGTAAGGATTGGTTATCAGAATTCGAAGCTAAAGAAAGAGAACGAACTGGTATCAAAAAACTGAAAGTCGGTTATAACCGCGTATTTGGTTATTATATAGAGATTACCAAAGGTCAAATTGAACTCGTTGACGACTCTTTTGGGTATATCCGCAAACAGACCTTATCCAATAGTGAGCGTTATATCACTCCTGAGCTTAAAGAAAAAGAAACACTCATTTTAGGTTCAGAAGAAGATGCAGTGAAGCTTGAGTATGAACTCTTTATCGATATTCGTGATCAAGTGAAAAATTATACGGAGTTGCTTCAAAAAATAGCCAAATCAATTTCAGAAATCGATATGGTTTTGGCCTTCGCAAAAGTAACAGCCGATGAACGCTATGTTCGTCCCGAGATTATCAAAGATCGCATCATTGAAATTCACCAAGGCAGACATCCAGTTGTTGAAAAGATGCTTGAAGGTGAAATTTACGTTGAAAACGATTTATTCATGAATGAGAAAACCCATATCTTATTGATTACCGGTCCCAACATGAGCGGTAAATCGACATATATGCGGCAATTAGCTTTACATATCATTATGATGCAAATCGGTTGTTTCGTCCCTGCAACTTCTGCTAAATTGCCGATTTTCGACCAAATATTCACAAGAATTGGCGCAAGCGATGATTTATCCAGTGGAAAATCGACGTTTATGGTCGAAATGCTTGAAGTCAATTATGCGTTACAAAACGCCAGTGATAATTCCTTAATTTTATTTGATGAAATTGGCAGAGGAACTGCAACCTATGATGGCATGGCATTAGCCCAAGCCATCATTGAATATGCCCATAGTAAAATCAAATGTAAGATGCTTTTCTCGACGCATTACCATGAACTGACCTATCTTGAAGATGATTTGAAGAGCCTTCATAATGTTCATGTATTAGCGAAAGAAGAAAAAGGAAATATTGTGTTCTTGCACAAAGTCGTGGATGGACCGACTGATCGGTCCTACGGTATTCACGTTGCGAAATTAGCGAAAATGCCCAATCCATTGATTGAAAGAGCAAAGATGATATTATCTGAACTCGAAAAGAATCATGGTTATAACATCATCAAACCTCAAGAGATGAATTTATTCAACTTTGATGTCGTGAATGAAGAAGTCACAAAAGTTGAAAATGAATATGAATCCATCATTGAACAGTTAAATCAAATTGATATCAACGAATTAACGCCAATCAAAGCAATGAATATACTCGCTGCTGCCATCGAAGAAATCAAAAAAATCAAATCATAATCATCTAAATATCCAATTTCATAGAAGGGAGGATCTTATGGGAAAAATCATTAAACTTGAACAACGATTAGCCAACATGATAGCGGCGGGAGAAGTTGTTGAAAGATTAGGTAACGTTGTCAAAGAACTTGTTGAAAATTCCATCGATGCATTAGCCACTCAAATCGTCATTGACATCGAAGAAGCAGGGATGAAGTCCATTTCAATCACCGATAACGGCACCGGCATGGATGAAAGTGACGCTTTAATGGCATTTGAAAGACATGCGACCTCTAAGATTCATTCTGAATATGAGTTATTTCATTTGGCTTCCTTAGGTTTTAGAGGCGAAGCACTCGCTTCCATCGCCGCTGTTTCAAAAGTGGAGTTAATCACCTCCTTGGGTGGAAACGAAGCCATCAAAGTTGTTTATCAAGATGGGGTTTTAGTATCAAAATCCATCGCTCCGCCTAAAAAAGGGACCAGCATCACCGTCACGAAACTCTTTCACCATACCCCTGCAAGGCTAAAACACTTGAAAAGTCCACAAGCAGAATTAGCATATATCGTGGATTTAGTAAATAAAATCGCTTTATCACACCCAGAAATTGCGATAAAGCTCATCAATGATAAGAAGATTCTTTTGAATACGCCCGGAAATAATCAAATTTATGATATCATGGGTGAAATTTATGGGATTGAAGTCATCAAAGACATGAAAGCGTTCGAAGGACATAACCGCGATTATCATATCGAAGGATATCTGGCAAGTCCGTTATTCAATCGTGGAACGAAAAATGCGATTACGATGATTGCGAATCAACGCATCATTCGTAATATAAGGTTATCGCAAGCCATCATCGAAGGGTTAGATCAAAAACTGCCTAAAGGACGATATCCGGTGATTTTAATAAAAATAACCAGCGATCCGTTATTGATTGATGCCAATATTCATCCGACAAAACAAGAAGTTAAATTTTCTGAAGAAATGGTTCTTTATGAACTGGTTCGAAGCGTTATTAAAAAGATCAGTGATGAATTCTATTTAGTCCAAAAAATGGAACCCACCTATCAACCATCACTCATCAGTGAAAATCAAACGCAAATGTATTTTCAACCGGAAAAACCGCTTGAAACGCGTGTTGAGGAAAAGGTTTCAATCTCGAAAACCAATCCGATAGAATCAAGCCCAGTACTACAAAAACCTATACCAAAACCCTTGTTTCCTGATTTTGATTATATCGGACAGTACGCTGGCACTTATTTGTTATTTCAAAATGCAGAAGGTCTTTACTTACTTGATCAACACGCAGCCGCTGAACGCATTCGTTATGAACGCTATTTAGTCAAAATGTCGCATCCAGAAAATAATATCAAAGAATTGATGATACCATTTAATCTCAATTTCTCTAATAGTGAAGTATTAATCATAGAACCCTACTTAGAAACGTTAAAATCGTTTGGTTTGTTACTAGAACCATCGGGGAAAACATCTTTCTTTGTCAGACATATTCCTGGATGGTTCCCAACTGACTTTGAAATGGAATATGCAGAAACTGTCGTCAGAACCTTAATGACGGAAAAACCGTTGACCATTGAAAAGATTATCAATGAATTAGCCATTCTGCTTGCTTGTAAACATTCCATTAAAGCCAACCGGTACATTCATGAAGGTGAAATAAAAACCTTGATGAATGATTTATCACAGTGTCAGAATCCTCATACGTGTCCTCATGGCCGTCCTATTATGGTCAAAATCAACCATTTAGATATTGAAAAATGGTTTAAGCGGGTGATGTAAATGAAACGAATCATTTGTGTCATTGGTCCGACTGCTGTCGGTAAATCAGAAATGGGGATAGCGATTGCTAAAAAAGTGAAGGGCGAAATCATATCTGGCGATGCTTTTCAGTTTTACCGTGGCCTTGATATCGGCACCGCAAAACTCAAAAGCACTGAGTGGCAAGGAATTAATCATCATTTAATCGATATTTTAGATCCGAATGATGCGATGTCGGTTGCTGATTATCAAAAAATCGTTCGTGCTAAAATTGATGAATTACATAAAAAAGGGATTGTTCCCATTCTCGTTGGTGGATCTGGGCTTTATATTCAAGCCGTATTATACGATTACCGCTTCAACGGTGAAAAGCGAGAAGACGATTCTGATTTAGCGAAATTAGCAAATGGTGAATTGTGGCAACTCTTAAACTCGATTGCCCCAGAAATTGCTGAAATCACCGATCATCAAAACCGAAGAAGAGTATTAAGAGCAATTACCATCGCTCGCAGTGATGGCAGTGCTTTTGATGGACTCGGTAAAAACAAATATTATGACAATTTTGAACTCATCGGTTTAGAGATGCCCCGAGAGAAGTTATACCAAGCGATTGAAGCTCGCGTTGATCAAATGTTTGAAATGGGGCTATTATCAGAAGTCAAAGGCCTCTATGACGCAAAAGTTTTAGGTCAATCAATCTCAGCGATTGGTTATAAAGAACTCTATCAATACTTTGATAAAGTCCGTTCATTAGAAGAAACAATAGCCCTCATTAAACAACAAACACGTCGCTTAGCAAAGCGCCAAATGACGTGGTTTAAAAACCAAATGGAAGCGAAATGGTATACGGTTGATAAAACCAATTTCCAGGCGGTTATTGATCAAGTACTTTCAGATATCTAAAAGAAAAACGGATCCATTCAATGGGATCCGTTCTTAATTTTCTTCTTTGAGTGAGAAAGGATACTTCTCAATACCAGTTTCTAACACATAAACGGGATGATATCCCTTTTTGATGAGTTTTCGGCTGACTTTTTTAACATGTAAATTATTGGATTCATCCACTAAAAAGATTGCTTGATCTTTCCGAAATTTGTGAAGTGACGCAAAAAGTGACATCTTCTCAAAATTACGGGATCCGTTGATTCTTTTAGCTTCAAATGCTTCATGCGAACGAATATCAATTAATTGTCCTTTGCGCATGTTCAATCTAAAATCTTCTGGTTTTAATAAAATAATTTGTGAATAATCGTGATTCTTACGCATTGAAATTAATAATCCTAAGACTAATCCAAGCCCAATTGGAAGAACCCAAGTCCATACAGTATTTAAAAACATGATATTACACCTCAATTTTTAACCATGTATAATTATAGTCGACATGATTTTTATTGTCAATAAACAAAAAATATAATATAA
>CAYIYY010000075.1:0-5936 GCA_964367605.1 uncultured Candidatus Izemoplasmatales bacterium
AATGTTTTTAAAGCTTCTGCATCTTCAGATTTATAGGCAACTTCTTTTGCTTTTTTACTGGATGTACGTCTTTTTACTAAAATACCATCAACATAACTCAAAGTGTATTTATTAGCTTTTATAGCGTCTAAAACTGCTTTTTTTATCTCTAACGTTTCAAAATGATCTTCAGAAACCCATTTTCGAATAATTTCAATTTCAAGCGGAGTTAATTGTTTTTGAAATTCAGTTTCAATTAAATCAACCAACTCTTCTTCTTGAGAACCGTATTTTTTTGTTTTGTTATTAATGATGGCGTCTTCAATCATTTTTTTATAATGATCGATGATTAAAGAAATGGCTTTATTCATGTGAAAAACTTCAGCCTCTTTGCCACTTTCACTCATAACCATTTCGATAGTGACAAGACCTTTTTTCATCAATTGCTCTAAAATAGCCATCAATTCATCAATAGATAAAGAAAGATTTTTCACTAATTTTGACGGATTTAAAAACGTTGCGCCTTTCTTTTTTTGATTATTAAGTTCAATCAAGACAAAAGCTTCGGCTTCATTAATGCCTAATTGTTTATAGTTTTTGAGAATTAGTTTATTGAAATCAAGTACACCATCTTCGATTAACTTGACAATTAATTCTGTATCCATATCAAAACCAGCCTTTCTCATTCGATATCAATCTTTTCTGTTGGAGCAAGCTTTTCAAGGGTGTTTTTCGCGGCGTCTTGTTCAGCTTCTTTTTTAGTTTTTCCCGTTCCTTCACCCATTCGAATACCATCGTCCATCGTTACCCTCGCAACGAATGTACGATCATGAGCTGGTCCTGATTCAGCGATAATTTCATAAACTAATGTACGTTTATCGGATTGAACTAGTTCTTGGAGTTTGCTCTTATAATCGTTGTTTTCTTGATTAAGATTTTTCTTAATTTCAGGAAATACAACCTTATTTAATACTTTATAAACTTCAGGGAGTCCTTTATCTAGAAAAATTGCACCTAAGAATGCTTCAAAAGCATCTGCTAAAACAGCTTGCTTTTCTCTTCCTAGGTTTTTTTCTTCACCTTTTCCTAGAAAAAGGTATTGACCTAAATCAAAACTTTTCGCAAATTGAGATAAACTCCCTTCGCAAACTTCTTGTGCGCGTTTTTTTGTTAATCCGCCTTCATCTTCAGAAGGCATTAACTCATATAAAAACTTCCCAACCGCTAAATCGATGACAGCATCGCCAATAAATTCTAATCGTTGATTGGAGATCGTATCATTTTCATTGGCATAAGATGGGTGTGTCATCGCTTGAATTAGTAATTCCTCATTGCTAAAATCTAAACCAAAATAGTTTTTAAGTTTGTCCAAATTACTCTTCATTTTTACTCAACTCATTCGTTTCAGCTACGTATTTAGCCACTTTAGGGAAAACTTCTGATCTTACAACATCCGCTGCTTGACGAATGCCGTTATAGAAGCCATATGCTTTTGAAGCTCCTTGTGCTTTAATGACTGGGGCATAAAGACCATAAATCATGGCTCCACCAATCTCTTCAGGTGACATTGATTTTTTAAAATTCTTTAAACTTTTTTTCGCTAATAGTGCTCCTAATTTTCCTGTGAAACTGCTTTTTAACTCGCGTTTTAAGATTTCTCCCATGCCTTTGGCGACACCCTCCATGGTTTTCATGACAATGTTCGCTGTAAATCCATCACTGATTAAAATGTCACAAGGAGGATTCATCACAGATTTGGGTTCAACATTGCCATAAAATTCAAACAAATCAGTTTCTTTAAATAAAGTGAAAACTTCTTTATCGATGTCTCTGCCTTTGCCTTCTTCAGTGCCAATGTTAATTAAACCAACAACTGGTTTCTCTCTTTTAAGGACTTCTTTGGCAACAACGGCGGCAAAATAAGCTTGCTGAAGCATGTGTTCTGGTCTGATGTCTAGATTACCACCAGCATCTAAAAGAATGGTTCCTCTTCCATCAATTGAAGGAATCATAGGTGCAATAGCGGTTCTTTTAAATCCAGGCATTCTTCTAACTAAAATATGAGCACCAGCAATCAATGCTTGAGTTGCTCCGCTTGATACAACAGCGTCATTTTCTTGTTTTCTTAAACTAGCTAAAGCTAAAGCCATGGATCCGTTTGGATGTTCTTTGATTGCTCTAATGGGATTTTTTTCTCCCATGTCAATCACGTAATCGCTCTCAACAATTTTTATTCTCTCTGAAGAGGTTAAAAAAGGCTCAATTTTTGATTTTTCACCATAGAGCGTTATTTCGATATCTTTTATTTTTTCGATGGCGAGCATCGCCCCTTGTACTTGTTCTTTTGGCGCGTAATCTCCACCCATTGCGTCGACAGCTATTCTTATCATGTACATATTAATAATCTAAAGCGTAGGATGCTTATAAGATTATTTCTCCTTTTCTTAAAATATTAAATAAATTGTTGAAAACAAAAAAATGACGATACAGATAAAAGTATAACATAATTATTAATCCAATTGGAAGTTTTCAATCATTGTTAGTGTATTTTTTATGAGTTTTATGGCTTTCACATCACGACTGTTGAGAATACTAGCCGCGTCTGAAAATGCGAGATGTAACAAAGCTTCATCTTCAATAATATTGGCCATTTTGAATTTAGGAATTCCCGTTTGTTCGGAGCCAAATACTTCACCAGGACCGCGTTGTCTTAAGTCTTCCTCACTGATTTCAAATCCGTCTGAGGTTTTTTCTAAAATATCAAGTCTATTATTACCCATTAAAACCATATCGGATAAAAAGAAACAATAAGACTGTTTGTCATTTCTTCCGACTCTACCACGTAATTGATGTAATTGAGATAACCCAAATCTTTCTGCGTTGACGACGGTCATTACCGTCGCTTTCGGTGCGTTTAATCCGACTTCAACAACGGTGGTTGAAACTAACACATGCGTCAATCCTTCATAAAATCTCGATAATATGGCGTTTTTTTCATCATTTTTCAATTTTCCATGAAGAATTTCAATATTAAAATGATTGGAAATTTGATCGCGCAATATGGAATATAGTTCTGATACACCGATAAGATCAGATCCTTCTTTTCCATCGATCACCGGTACGATGAAGTAAGCCTGATTGTTTAAATTCAATTCTTCATTTACTTGTTTTATGACGGTATCAATCGCTGAAAAATCAGCGACGGTCGTCATCACTTTTTTTCTTCCTATTGGCATTGATTTAATCGAACTGATGTCCATATCCCCAAAGATGGCGATGGATAATGTTCTTGGAATCGGAGTTGCACTCATCAGTAAAACATCAGGTTCTAACCCTTTTAAACGTAATTTTTTTCGTTGATCAACGCCAAATCGATGCTGTTCATCGATGATAACAAATCCCAAGTGTGCAAAATTAATCTCTTCTTGAATGAGCGAATGAGTGCCGATAAGGATATGAATGTGACCATTCTGAAGGTTATTCAAAATAGTCATTCTTTCATTACCCTTAATACTACTACTTAAAAATTCAACTTTAACATGAAAGGGTTCTAAAGCCTCTTTGAAATTTTGATAATGCTGATAGGCTAAAATTTCTGTAGGTGCCATTATCGCAACCTGTTCATGTGCGGTGACAACCGCATAGGCTGCAATCATAGAGCAAACCGTTTTACCAGATCCTACATCTCCTTGAAGCAATCTTAACATGGGATTAGGTTTCTTTAAATCTCTAAATATATCGTTGGTCACCATTTTTTGATCAGGTGTCAGTTCAAACGGTAAAGAATCGATGAATTGTCTCACTTTATCAATCTCATATTTTTTTGGGATTGAGACAATTCGGTCATTGAGTTGTTTGAGTAGTGCAATTCGCAATCCAAAACGAAAGAGTTCTTCATATTTAATTCTTGTAGAGACCTTTAAAATTTCATCATCGGAAGACGGAAAATGAGCAACTTTGATCATATCTTCTTGCGTCAATAATTGCTGCTTAATGATTATATCGTTTGGAAGTGGATCTTCAAAAAATAATTGATTGAGATTCAGTGATTCTTTAACAAGCTTTGAGAAAACTTTATCGCTGATATCAATTAATCCATATTTTGGAATAATCCCTAAAATATAATTCTTTGATAGTACTAAATCGTTAGCAATCATCGTTTTTATCGTATTTTCAAACTTACCCGTAACAACAACTTCTTCTCCAACAAAGAGCGATGATTTTAAAAATTCGCGATTAAATAAGATGACTTTAAAAACAACATCCTCAGTAGCGACTTCAACGATGAGTTTCGTTAAACGCTTTCGAATATAGTTTAAAACGGGGGGACTCACAATTTTTGCTTTTAGTGTGATTGTCTCTAAAAAACGCATTGAGTGAATGGAAGAAATTTCATGTTTTTCATATCGAGAGGGCAAATAGTGGATTAAATCTGATAAAGAGTGTATTGAATTTTGTTGAAGTTTTAAAAGCATGGCGTTACCAACGCCTTTGATTGCTAATAATTCATGTTTCATTATCATCCCTCCCGCTAATCTATTTTACTCAATTTAGAGTTATTTTGAAAGCAATACTCAAAAAATGATAAAAAACGAATAGAAAATGGCATAGAGTTAACTATGCCATGCATTATCTAATCTAAGGATTTATTCGACTGAAATAATATATGAATAAATATCTTGTCCGCCGTTGATAATTTCTACTTCAACAGGGAAATCATTTGATATTTCTTCAACAATTTCATTCACTTCATCTTCTTCAACGTCTGAACCAAACATGATTGTTACAATTTCACTGAATTTATCAATCATGGATTTAAGAAGTTGTTTAGCTGCTTCAATCCGGTTTTTAACGCTACAAACAATTTCACCGTTAAAAATACCCATGAAATCATCTTTGCAAATTTTGACGCCGTTATTGACACTTTCACGGATTGCATAAGTAATTTCACCCGTTTTGACATTATTGATATGTCTTAACATATCTTTAATGTTTGTTTCTGGGTCTTGCGTAGCATCAAACATCGTTAATGCTGCATAGCCCTGAGGAATCGTTTTTGCGGTTAAAACAAACACTTTACGATTTTCAATGACTTTCGCTGCTGTTTCTGCAGATAATAAGACGTTTTTATTATTTGGAATGATGATGATATTTTCAGCTTGAATATTTTCGCATGCTTTAACAAAGTCTTCTACCGAAGGATTCATGGTTTGTCCGCCATCGATGATGAAATCGCAGCCCATTTCTATGAAAGTATCTTTCAATCCATCGCCATTAACAACCGCAATAATCGCATATTTCTTATTTACGCGTGGAGCTTTACCAATCATATGTTCATGGCCGCAATCACAAGGTTCTTCCGTAGAAGTCGGTTGATGCATCACGACTTCAGTGTGTTGAACAGTCATATTTTCAATTTTCATATTAATAAAGAAACCAAAACGTTGGCCTAGGTTTAATGCGTCTCCAGGTGTTTTTGTATGGATATGAACTTTTAAGATATTATCATCTTGAACAACAACTAATGAATCTCCAAGTGGAGAGATCATATCGATAAAATCTTTTTGGTTAAATTCATCGACTTTTTCGATTTGCATAATGAATTCAGTACAATACCCAAAATCAGCTGCATCTTTAAAACTATCCATGTTCATTGCGTGAACTGGTTTATGATCTGTTACTGTCGGTTGAGCTTGAGTGGATGCATCTGCATAGATTTTACCATTTAAAGCATCAGCCATACCTAAGACTACTTCGATATAACCTGCACCGCCAGAGTCAATGACTCCAACTTCTTTTAAAATCGGTAATAAATCAGGAGTACGTTCTAATGAAGCATTTAATTCTTCAATATATTTAACAAATAAATCTTCAAACGTTGTTTTTGAATGAGAATAAGCTAATGCAACATCGGCTCCTTCTCTTGATACGGTTAACATTGTTCCTTCAACAGGATT
>CAYIYY010000076.1:0-5926 GCA_964367605.1 uncultured Candidatus Izemoplasmatales bacterium
TAATGATATTATGAATACGTACAATTCAAAAAAATAAAAAATGGGTGTTTCGTTTAATAGCGAAACACCCTTTTATTGTCTTTAGATTTGCTTAATAATGATGTAACCGTATGGAGATAGTTCTAATTTGTCTTTTGATAAAACAGGCATATTCTTTTCAATATCAATTAGATTTTTACTCAATAAATTAGAAGGTAAACCAATCGTTTTACTTTCGTTGTTATTGTTAATGATGATGTAAATAGAACCTTTTTGATAAATTAATACACCATCATTAGCATGATGCCAAGTGATATCTACCATTGTAAATTCTGGATTGTTTTTACGAATCCTAATCATATTCTTAAAAAATGAGAGTAACGATAAATCTTGTTTAGACTCATCCCAAATCATACATCTTCTATTATCGGGATCATGGTCGCCTTCCATGCCAACTTCATCACCGTAATAGATTGCTGGAGAACCGCAGAAACTGAAGATAAAAAGGTAAATTAATTTTACTTTCCTAATGTCGTTATCACAACGCGTTTTAATGCGCATTGTATCGTGTGATGACACAAGATTAAACATGTTGATAGCGACGGTTTTAGGGTATGATAGTAAGAGATTGTTTATCCGGTACTTAAACATTTCGGCATCAATTGGATCGTTATTTTTATAAGTTGAGATAAACTGCCATAACGGATAACTAATTTCATAATTCATCACTGCATCAAACTGATCACCTTGTAACCAAGGGGTTGAATCATCCCAGTTTTCACCAATGATATATAAATCAGGTTTGATAGCTCTTACGACTTGTCTAAACTTTCTCCAAAACGAATGACTGACTTCATTTGAAACGTCGAGTCTCCAACCATCTATATCATATTCTTTAACCCAATAAGCAGCAACATCCAGTAAATATTTTTCCATGATAGGGTTCGATGTATTAAGTTTTGGCATAAAGGGAGTCATCGCAAATGTTTTGAATTTTGGAGTGATATTATAGACAGCAGGTCTACCGTTTTTATCAAGTGGGAAATCAATAAAATTATCTTCTAAAATATAAAAACAGTCCCAATATTTAGAAGCACGTTTATTTTTGATGACATCTTGAAAATAGGGATGATCCCAACCACAATGATTGAAAACGGCGTCAAGCATGACTTTAATTCCAGCCTTATGACAAGCATCAACCATGGCTTTAAAGTCATCATTTGTTCCAAAAGACGGATCAATCATGAAGTAATCTTCCGTATCGTATTTGTGTGCTGAATAGGCTTTAAATATCGGTGTGAAATAAATACCTGTTATCCCTAAATCCACTAAATAAGGAATCTTTTCGATAACACCTTTTAAATCTCCACCAAAGAACATATTGTTTTTTATTTTATCGGTAATAGATCCGAAAGGGAGATACCCTTCTTTTTGATCCTTGCTTTTGTTAAAACGATCTAAAAATATTTGGTACCATACCGTATCTTTAGTCCATGACGGAGAATCGATCAAATCTTCTTCATTGATGTACGGATAATTAAAATATCCGGCGAGGTCATGAATAAAATTAAGGTCTTTTTTAATATCAACCTCTTTGAGATGGCGACAACCATAAAAATAGGTTCTTCCTTTTGAATGAAGTAAAAACGCATATTTTGAACGAGTTGATTTTGTGCCTGATTCTATGAAAAAATGATCAAATAATTCAGTTTCATAAACTTTTTCCATTTTTTCAAGGGGAAATAAATTTCCACTCCATACATATTTGCCATCTTCATATCGCCATTCAAAAGGATCGCCAATAATTAATTCAATATAGTCGACGTCATTTTTTGCGGTTTGTAAAAAGATATGAAGTTTTGATTGATTGAAAGCATAGGCCATTCTGCTTTTTGGGACATGTCTGATTGCGGCTAAATTCATAAATAAGATACCTACCTTCGAGTCTTTAGACCCATAATCATTGTAACATTTATTAGAATATTTACAATTATTGAAAAGGTGAAATAGCTTTCATCTTTTCCAAAACAAAGATATTGTTTAAAAGATATTGGAAAATTATAGTATAATGTAAATGCATGAATTTGATAGCGAGGCGATAAAGATGAATTCATTTGAAAGACGAATCAGAGCGTTTTCAATCGATATATCCATGGCAACAGTGATGTTTATCCTAATGATTGTGATTATTGGATCATTTGAAACTGTTTCTGATGAATTAAAACTGACACTAGCTGCTGGAATATCTTATTTTGGATCACTCATCATCCCGCATTTCTTTTCTCAAGGACAATCATTTGGTAAAAGAAATCAAAAAATGAAAGTTGTTAATATTAAAACGAATGAACCTCCACATTTAATCATCTTGATTCTAAGAGAAATCGTTAAAGGGGTTTTAATGATTGGCACCTTTGGTTTTTATTTAATGATTTGCGGTATCATTGCATCTTCTCGTAAAGATGGAAGAGTCATTCATGATTTTATATTTAATACAAAAGTGATTTGTTTAACACTTTATGTTAGCGATAAAGAAGGCTCGGTTTTAACACAAACTCAGTCCGTTAAAAAACATTTGGAGGGTAGTAGCTATGATTAAAAAGATGATGATTGTTACTGTTATTTTATTAACATCGTTAATGGTATTTGCATGTAATAAAGAAATGGACTGGACGACAGTTAACCCTGAAAATGGCGTTTACTATGAAATTTTTGTACGTAGTTTTGCGGATAGCGACGACAATGGTATTGGCGATTTTAAGGGGATAACAGATAAGTTATCTTATCTACATGATTTAGGTATCACTGGATTATGGCTTATGCCAATCCATCCATCTTCAAGTTATCATGGTTATGATGTTGAAGATTATTATGATGTCAATGAAGATTATGGAACCATGGAAGATTTTGAAAATTTAGTTCAAGAGGCCAATAAATTAGGCATGAGAATCATGCTTGATATGGTATTTAATCATACTTCTTATCAACATCCTTGGTTTTTAGCGGCTTTAGATGGCGATACAACCTATCAAAACTATTATAATTTTGTTCCCGGCACGACCGATACGTCTAAATTAACCGGAAGTTGGAATCAAAACATATGGCATACGTCCGATATTGGAAAGTATTGTGGGTATTTTTCACATACGATGCCTGATTTAAATGTGTTTAATGACGAAGTTGTCGATGAAATACTCAATATTTCAAAATTTTGGATTGATAAAGGAGTAAAAGGTTTTAGATTAGACGCTGCACATCATTTTTTTGGAACAAATGAGTTTATCGGCGAGTCTTACGACTACTTTGATAATGTCTTATTTTTACGAGATTATACCGATGAAATCGATGCATATGCAGATGATATTTTTATCATTGGCGAAATTTATGAAGAATCTTTATATCAAGTTGTAGGTGAATATTTTATGGGACTTGACTCACCGATAGACTTTCCTGTTGCGGCACGAATCCGTAGTTCGTTTATGAATAACGTCAACCGGGGTTATGTCTCGAATTTAAATACTATTTATACAAGTTACCGCGAAATTGATTCCAATTTTATCAGTACACCATTTATTATCAATCATGATATGGACCGACTCGCATCTTTGGCGTATGGCGATCAACCTTCCATGAGACTTGCGACTGAAATGTTGCTTGTATTACCTGGCAATCCTATTATTTATTACGGTGAAGAAATTGGAATGTATGGATATAAAGCAAATGGGCCAGATATTTGGGATGAAACTAGAAGATTACCAATTCTATGGGGCGATGAGTATACAACTGATTGGATAACCTCTGGACATGCGACTTTATTTGCAGTGAATGAACAAAATGAAAATGTGTATACCGTCAAAGAACAATTACAAGATAATGAATCATTGTTAAGTTTATATAAGGCAATTTTACAAGTTAGAAATGATAATATAGCTTTAAAATATGGGAATAGTTTTGTTCCTTATGATGGTAACACGGGATCAATTCAAGGATTTTATCGCGAATATGAGTATGAAGATTATCATCAAAAGTTATTGATTATCCACAATTTTGGGACGGCTGAATCAGTTGAAATTGAATTTGATGGAACCATCATTTATCTCAGTAATACAACCGATTTTACAGGCATCAATAAGATCCCTGCTAAATCAACAATAATCATTGACGTCACAGAAGGTGCGCCGGATGCTTAAGATTATTGCGAATAGTTTCAAATTTAAAAACATTTTTAATCTCCGAAATCATTCATTAAAATATTTTATTTTCTATTTTCTAATTTTGGTTTTTATCATCAGTTTTCCTTTGAATTATCAAATTATTAAAACGGGCGGATGGGATTTATATAATTTTTCTGCCGGTATTAGACAACAATACCCTGACTGGATTCCTTTAGAATTACCAGAAGACATCGAAATCAGTAAATCAGGAATGTATTATGAGAATGAAGTAGTCTCTACGTTTCAAACGACGAATTTAGACGGTGAAGAACTCAATATTATTTTCATGCCGTTTGATGAGTATGAGGTTGATGACCGCTCATTAGTGTTTGAAACGGACCGAATTGTCTATTATGACGTTGATGGTATTCAACGATTAGAAGTTGGGTATTCAAATATAAAAACGGTTGTGAGATTTTCTGAATTAAGAATGACGACACAAGCTAATGCGGTTTCTAAATTTGCGACAATGCTTGATGAAGCATTTTCATCTTATGCGATATTCGTCTCTGTTGTCTATTACACTGCAATAACCGCGTTTCTTAACTTGGTTTTGATATTGGTTGTTAGTGCGATTTTCATTTTCGTTAGAATTAGATTTCAAAAAGTCACCAACTTTACAGACAATCTAAAAATCGTTATTGCATCGATGACGATTCCATCGTTGATCAGTTTTATTGTAGGTATATTAGGTGTTATGGAAATTAATGCATTTACGGTTGTCATCTATCAGTTCGCAACACCTTTAATAGCCTTAGTAGCGATTTATAAAGGCTCCAAAATTAAAGAAATCAGTAATAAAAACGTATAAGAAAAAAATCACCAAATTTGGTGATTTTTTATTTGTTTTAATTAGAATTTTTTTCTAAATAAGAAGAATAAGCCGATGACTAATACGTTCATTCCTAAGATAGCCGCATTCAATTCTTGACATGATCCGCAACCAGTTGGTTCTTCAACAGGAACTTCATTGAGTCCGCGGTAGAGAATGACAGTTTCGTTCTCAAGTAATGGAATATTTGCGCCACCTTCATAAGTCTTAATGATTTCTTCGCCAATACCATTGCGGTTACCAATTAAATTCCAAGCTTCACCCTCCGGAAGAGGCACTGAAGCAAAATCACCGGTGTTATGTATAATTAAGAGATCATCATAAGGGGTGAATTCATCGTAATTTGTTAAGGTATAACCGATAACAGTAGGATCCGTGAAACTCACAAAATTAAGCACAGCTTCAACTTGTTCAGCGGTTGATAATCGTAACATGGGTTGCGATTTTCTAAATGCGATTAAATCCTTATAGTATTCGAATACTGCCATGTTATCTTCTTCAGCCTTTAGATTCCAACGAAGTTGATTGACTGAATCAGGAGATTGATAAGAATTGTGGTCATATTTTTTTCCTGCATCACAGGTATCGGTATAACCGGTAGCACACGGTTTTGAACGCATGAACTCTTCACCGGCATGAATAAACGGAATACCTTGCGCTAATAGTACAACAGCATTTGCTTGTTTTATCATGTTAGGAATAAATTCTTTTTGAGTATAGGTCGTTGACATCATGAGTTTATCGTAAAGCGTGTTGTTATCATGAGCACTCACATAGTTAATCACTTGACTTGGGTTATTTCCCCAGAAACTCTTATAAGATAAATATTCTCTATCAATACCTGTAAACTCAGTTCCGCCCACGATTCCATATTTTAATTTGTTAATGGTTGGAAGACTGATAT
>CAYIYY010000077.1:0-5850 GCA_964367605.1 uncultured Candidatus Izemoplasmatales bacterium
GTCCTAAGGGAATTGAACCAATTGCTGCCTGAACGGTCGCTTTCGGAAGATAAGCGAAAATCACGAACAGTTTTTCTTTGGTTGTTAAGTCTGACTTTAACAAGGATAAAAATACACCGATGCTTCTTAAGATTAATGCCGTAAATAGGAGTAATATCACTTGAAGACCAACGGTGGGAATGACACGAATGTCAACGGCCGCTCCCACTAATACGAACAAAATGATTTCAGCGAACACCCAAATTTTTTCAAATTTTCCAACCAATCGCTTGGCTAATACAACATATTTTTTTAATATGACAATTCCCATCGTCATGACCCCAATCAAACCCGAGATTGAAAGGACAGGTTTTAACCATTCTTGCAAAGCAATCATCAAGAATGCAAAACTAAATATAATCATGACTTTTATCGTATCCCGAATATGGATTTTCTTGAATAACCAGACTAGAGATAGACCCAATCCAGCACCAATGAGGATCCCTAATAGGATAGTGAGCGGTAATAAAACAAAGGATATAAGCGAAAATGAGTTATTTTGAGACATTTCAATTAAAGAGGTAAACAAAACAATAACATAGATATCATCAACCGATGCGCCAGCCATCAGTAATTGTGGAATTGATTTATCAATGCCTCGATTCGATTCAATGAGTTTTATCATTCGTGGAACGACAACCGCAGGTGAGACAGCTGCGAGAACACTTCCAAGCAATGCCGCTTCTAAATACGTAATACCAAATAAGAGCGGCGCCAGTATAATGACCGCAATAACTTCAAAGGTTGCTGGAATAAAAGAGAGTAAAAGTGCAGGTCTGCCAACCCGTTTTAAATCTTTTAAGTCTAATGTAAGACCCGCTCTTAATAAAATAACGATTAATGCGATTTGTCTTAAATCCAGTGATAAATTTAAGATACTCGAATCAATTAAATTCAATACATAAGGACCCAATATGATCCCCGTTAATAACATCGCAATAAGACCCGGTAATTTGATTTTGATAAATAGCTGAGATAGCAACAAACTCAATAAAACAATTAAAGCTAGGCTTAGCAACATAACGATTTGACCCTTTCATAAAAAAAATGACTTTACGCCCAAAAAAATGAGAGTAGAAGTCATCAGCGTTCAACGCGGTTTAAGCAAATTGCTTGGGGAGAACATCATTCCCGTGTATGATTATACTAAATTGAGTTTTATGAGTCAATGCAATTCGTCTTTCTATATAATAAAAGGAAAAAGGTATTGAATTTTGAGATTAGGCAAAAGGTTGTTCAAACAATGAAAAAAAATATCACTTTATAAAGTGAGTAAATTTCTCAAATTAATCTGGTTGACATCAACACACATTGTGAGTATAGTTATATAATGAAATGGGGTAATAGCTATGGCTGAATATTTAGTTATCGTTGAATCGCCCTCCAAATCAAAGACCATTGGTCAATATTTGGGTGACGATTATATCGTAAAATCATCAAAAGGACATGTCAGAGATCTGTCAATATCGGGTGCAGGTGGATTGGGGATTGATGTTCAAAACAACTTTAAACCAGACTATGTCGTGCTTCAAGATAAAAAAGCCATTGTCAAAGAACTCAATGATGCTTCAAAAAAAGTTAAAGCGATTTATCTCGCAACTGACCCCGACCGAGAAGGGGAAGCCATCAGTTGGCATTTATCCCAAGTCATCACGACAAAAAATAAAACGGTTAAACGTGTTATCTTTAATGAAATAACGAAATCCGCAATCTTAGAAGCATTTAAAACACCGGGCGAGATTGATATGAATTTAGTCTCAAGCCAAGAAACAAGACGCATTGAAGACCGAATTATTGGGTTTAAACTAAGCAAATTACTTCAAAGTAAGATTAAATCAAAATCAGCAGGCCGCGTTCAAAGTGCTGCTTTAAAATTAATCGTTGATCGCGATAAACAAGTCAATGACTTCGTTAGCGAAGAATATTATGATATTTTTGCTAAATTCAGTCAATTTGAAACGGAGTTAACAAAATATAACGATAAAGCACCGAAGATTACGTCCTCTGAGATGGCTGATCAAATCATTCAATCTTTAGTGAATCCGATGACGGTTGAATCATTAGAAACTAAACGTCGTTCAACAGAAAGTAAACCCCCGTTTATTACGTCGACACTCCAACAAGATGCCTCTAATAAACTAGGATTCAATTCTAAAAAAACGATGCAAATAGCGCAAAAACTTTATGAAGGTATTGATATCGGAAATGAAACCGTGGGTTTGATTTCCTATATGCGTACGGATTCTAACCGCATGTCGCAATCTTTTATAACAACGGCAAATCATTACATTGAAACAACCTATGGCAAACAGTATTTAGGGGCTACGAAACAATCAATCAAAGGCAGTAACGTACAAGACGCTCATGAAGCCATTCGTCCAACTGACGTTTCTCGTACCCCTGAATTAATCAAATCTCATTTGACAAAGGACGAATACGCTTTATATCAAATGATTTTTGCAAGAACCATTGCATCTTTAATGAAGCCAGTACAAAGGGATGTAACAACCTTATTATTAAGAAGTGGAGAAGCAATTTTTAAAGCCACCGCTTCAAAACAAGTCTTTGATGGTTACCTAAAAGCTTATGGGAAATTTGAAACGCCTGAAGAACAAGAAAAAAATGTCTTACCTTCATTTGAAATCGGTTCAAAGGTGACTGCTTTAGAAATATCGAAGAAACAATGTTTTACCCAACCTCCGATGAGATATAATGAAGCTAGACTCATCAAAGAGATGGAAGATCAAGGGATTGGAAGACCTTCAACTTATGCTCAAACCATTGATACGTTAAAAACAAGAAAATATGTTACGCTGGTTGATAAGAAATTTATCGCCACTGAACAAGGCAAGAAGACCATTGAACAACTCGATCTATTTTTCCATGAATTTATCAGTGCGACGTATTCGAGTGAAATGGAAGATATTTTAGATGAAATTGCTCAAGGGGAAGCCGATTCAATGAAAGTCCTGCATGAGTTTTATCATTACTTCATGCCGATGGTTGAAAATGCACAAAAGAATATGGAGAAAGTTAAACCTCAAGAAACAGGAGAAACTTGTCCACTTTGCGGTCATAAAATGGTTCATCGCAAAGGTGCATACGGAGAATTTGAGGCATGCGGCGACTATCCTAAATGTAAATATATCAAACCGAAAACGTCAGACGTTCAAACGATTAAAAAAGCACTCAATACCTTGGTTCCTTGTCCACAGTGTCGTAAGGGTACGTTAATTGAACGTGTTGCGACTAAAGGACAAAATAAAGGCAATAAATTCTATGCTTGTTCAAATTACCCGAAATGTAAATTTATAGCTCCTTACCGAGCGACTGACAAACTTTGTCCTAAATGTTCTAAACCCGTGATCGTTGATGAACAAGGTGTCGTCCGTTGTATTGATAATATAAAGTGTGCTTATACTGAATCAGACTTATCCGCTTAATGCGGATTTTCTTTTGTGATTTTCATGTAAAATCATGATTTTATGATATAATACTTTTGATAAGGTTAGGTGAGCCTATGGGCATATTTCAAAAACTCTTTCAATCGAAAGAACAAAAACTAAAAGCTCAAAAATATCGTCTTGGAATGGAAAAAACCAGGAAATCAATGTCCTCATTGAAAGAAGTTTTAACCAATTCAAAAAAGATTGATGAAGCATTATTTGATAAGTTAGAAGAAATCTTTATTATGGCTGATATCGGCATTGATACAGTCGTCTTATTCATCGAAGCCCTCAGAAAAGAAGTTAGTCATTTAAAGATTGAAAAACCCATCGATTTAGAAAATATCATCGTCGATAAAATGTTTGATTTATACCTTAAAGGTGAAATCATTGATACCAATATCAAATTCAACCCTTCCGGTTTAACTTTAATTCTATTCGTTGGCGTCAATGGGACCGGCAAAACGACTTCCATCGGCAAAATGGCTTATAAATTAAAACAAGAAGGTAAAACCGTCATGTTAGCGGCTGGTGATACATTCAGAGCTGGCGCCATCAATCAACTCAAAGTTTGGGGAGAACGCGTTGACTGCCCTGTGATTGCGAAAGAAGAAGGATCAGATCCTTCAAGTGTCATCTTTGATGCAATCCGTGAAGCAAAAAAACATAACATTGATGTATTGTTATGTGACACCGCTGGAAGACTTCAAAATAAAGTCAATTTGATGAAAGAACTGGATAAGATTAACAGAACGATTAAACGTGAATTGCCCAATACCTATTATGAAAGTTATTTAGTCATTGATGCTACAACCGGACAAAACGGATTAAATCAAGCCAAAGTATTTAAAGAAGCAACTGATATATCTGGCATCATTTTAACGAAGTTAGATGGTACGGCTAAAGGTGGCATTGTATTAGCCATCAGAAATGAACTTAATATTCCGATTTCTTTTGTTGGATTAGGTGAAAAAATAACCGATTTAGATTACTTTGATATTGAGAATTATATTTACGGTTTGTTTTCGGATTTCTTTGAATAAGGTGACAATATGGATAAAGACTTAGATAAAAAGATTCGAATTCATCAATTATACGATTTATATGGTGCTTTATTAACTGAGAAACAAAAAACTGCATTTGAATATTATTATTTAGATGACTATTCGCTCTCAGAAATCGCAGAAATATTAAAAGTGAGTCGCAATGCGATTCACGAACAAATATCGATTGCGACTGCTTATTTAGAAGACTATGAAGCCAAATTAGGGTTATTATCAAATCGAGGAAAATTATCAAAAATACTAGAAAAATACAAAAAAATATCAAATCATAATGACGAATTAAAAGCGTTTATTCATGAACTAGAAATAATGGAGTGAGAAAATGGCATTTGAGAATTTAACAAGCAGAATGCAAATGGCTTTTAGAAGAATTACAGGGAAAGCCAAATTAACGGAAAATGATATTGAAGAAATGATGAAAGAAGTCCGCCTTTCTTTACTTGAAGCGGACGTCAACTATAAAGTAGTCAAAGAATTTACTTCAGAAATCAAAGATCTCGCCATGGGCGAAAAGATCATGAAAGGTTTAGACCCTGGCCAACAAGTTGTTAAAATTGTCAACGACGAACTTGTTAAGTTGATGGGAACTGAAGCTGTTTTAGTCAAGTTTAATGAGACTGGTCCCACGGTTATCATGATGGTTGGTTTACAAGGTGCTGGTAAAACCACTAGTGCTGGTAAACTAGGAAATTACTTAAGAAAAAATCATTCGAAAAAACCATTGTTAATCGCAGCGGACATTTACCGTCCGGCAGCGATTGATCAGTTGATTACAGTGGGAAAACAACTAGATATTCCTGTATTCTCCATGGGAACCGATGTCAATCCTCGTGAAATCGTTAAGGCAGGTTTAAAGAAAGCAACTTTAGAAAGCTTTGATTTAGTGATTATTGACACCGCAGGACGTCTTCATGTCAATGAGACCTTAATGGATGAATTAATTGACATCAAAAAAATAACGAAACCAAACGAAATCTTACTCACCGTTGATGCCATGACCGGACAAGATGCCGTCAATGTATCGATGGCATTTAACGAAGCCTTAGGCATTACCGGCTGTATTTTAACAAAACTTGATGGTGACACCCGTGGTGGTGCTGCTTTATCCATTCGTAAAATGACCGGAATTCCCATTAAATTTGCGGGAACGGGTGAGAAATTAACTGAAATTGAATTATTCCATCCAGAACGAATGGCCTCTAGAATTTTAGGCATGGGCGACGTTTTAACCTTAATCGAAAAAGCTCAAGAAGAAATCGATGAAGATGAAGCCATGTCAATGATGGAAAAAATGATGAGTG
>CAYIYY010000078.1:0-5754 GCA_964367605.1 uncultured Candidatus Izemoplasmatales bacterium
TTTTTTCATCGAGCAATGCTTTTTCTTCATCCGTAAAATCAAGGGGTTCTTCCGCTTTACGGTAAGGTTCTTCTTTCGGTTTAGCTGGAGGGATAATAGGAACAATGGGTTCAATCTCAGGAGATTCTTCAACCACTGGTTCTTCTTTTTCAGCCACAACTTCTTTAACAGGTTCAACGACCGGTTCTTCAACAACTTTCGTTTCTTTGATCGGTTCAATAACAACCACGTCTTCAACGTCTTCTTTCGGCGTTTCAGCGGGTTGAACTTCAATAACTGGTTCTTCTTTAGTTTCTACAACGGGGGCTGGTTCTTCATCAAGTTCAGTAACCGGAATATCTTGATCATTGGATTCAAATTGAATGGATTCAACTTGAACGGAATCAATATCGGCACCCAGTGGGATTTGATAATTATGGTTATCTTTACTCTTTTCTTGATGATAGAGGTTGAGTGAGAAAACCAAGTACTCCATCATATCGCTTTTCTTTAAATCAATGGAGATATTGAATCCTTTTTCTTTCGCATATATTTCAAGTTCTAGAACTGATTTCGAATTGAGAAGAACGATTTCTTCTTCGGTTAATCGGAAACGAGCTACTAAGATATCAACGAGTTGAGTCTTGTTAATGCGACGAGGAATTTTAACGCCATATTTTTCACCGAGACCTTTCAAATCACCAAGGGTCGAGGAATGAATCATCACGTCTTTAATGATACTTAAATTGACGCCGTCTAAATAACCAGTAGGTTCAAAGAATACACCTGAGAAAAATATACGGAAATCGGTATAACTTATTTTTTCAAAATCAACAGCGTATTTGTATTTGAGTTTTTCTAAATCATTGATGAAAGAATCTTTGATGCCATAGAGATCACGGTTTAAAAATAATAAGTCGAATAAAATCTCTTTGTATTTGGCCGCATCAAAATCTAAATTAAAATCAGTGATTAATTTTTCAAGCAAAAATAAGGAATATTCATGATATCCTCTTAAGCGATATTTCAATTCATCGGTATAAGTCGAGTAGAGTTTGTTTTGAAATACCTTTGAATAAATCGTTTCTTTTAAAACGAATCGGTGGATGTAGTAAGGAATTCTAATTTTATGATTGACAAGTAATGCTGATAAATCCTCAGATGGAATTGCCGTAAGAGTCTTTGAATAAGCGAAATAGTCTTCGTTGGTTTTAAGTTTTCCCATATTATCACCCTTTTTTACTAATATATTTATATATTACAATATCGAGGAGGTTAAATCAATAGATAAGTCCTAAAAATACGCATTTCCTATCAATTATTTTTTTAATTAACTGTTCGGTATATTTGTCTATTATTTTCTCTATAAATAAAATTGACACCAAAAAATTTACTCGGTGTCAATTCTGTTTAAGGCTTCGGATAAGATGTTAGAGAGGGTTTGAACGAGATCGTTTAACTCTTCAATAATGAGGAGATATTCGCTAATTAACGGCGTATCAAGCAATTCTTGAAGTTCTAATTCGTATTGTTTTTTTTCTTCTATTTGCAAGACGCCGGTCGCATATTCAAGCCGGACAATTTCTTTTTGCATGTCTAAAATCGCATTAAATTTCTCAATATACTGTGGGTTATCCTCGATTAATCGTCTTAACTGTTTTCCGCGCCGTAATAATTCATGGTTTTCTAAAGCGCTTAATAGCTCATCGACTTTCGTCATTTTTTAATTCACCAACCAAACTCCACGTCCTTGCGTCTGTAATATAAACTTTGACGATTTTCCCAATTAACGATTCGTCGCCTTTGAAATTGACGAGTTTATTATGTTCTGTATATCCCGTTAGAACGGTCTTGTTTGTTTTTGAATGACCGTCGACTAAGACTTTCTGAAGGGATCCAACAAACCGGTGATTGCCTTTTGAAAAGCCTTCATTGATTAAATCATTCAACTGATACAATCGTTGTTTTTTTAATTCTTTGGGTAAATCATCAGCGTAGCTCGCAGCGGGAGTGCCAGCTCTTGGACTAAAGATAAACGTATAGGCACCTTCAAAATCACAAAGTTTAACGAGATCTAAAGTTTCTAAAAAGTCTTCTTCAGTTTCGCCAGGGAAACCCACGATGATATCCGTTGTTATTGACACATCAGGAATCGCTTTTTTGATTTTACCAATTAAATCGAGATAATGTTCTTTGGTGTATTTGCGGTTCATCGCTTTTAAGATTTTATTAGAACCCGATTGCACCGGCAAATGGATAAAGGGCATCAGATTTTTACCTTCCGCTAAAACCGTGATCAAGTCATCGCTAAAATCTTTGGGATGACTGGTCGTAAATCTGATTCGAGGTATATCAAGGTTTGATAGGGCCCTTAACAAATCAGAAAAACGGTAGGTTTTATTTTCGAAATCAAGGCCATAAGAATTGACGTTTTGACCTAATAGCGTGATTTCTTGATAACCTTGACTGATTAAGCCAATAACCTCTTCAATAATCGCTTCAGGTTGACGGCTTCTTTCTTTCCCTCTCGTATAAGGAACGATGCAGTAAGTACAAAATTCATCGCAACCATACATGATGTTGACCCATGCTTTAAACTTGTTTTCATGAACTGTCGGCACGTTTTCAACGATTTCGCCTTCAACACTTTCAACTGAAATTACTTTTTGCTTTTCCATGGCAGGAACTAAGAAATCAATGAGACGGTGTAAATTGTGCGTTCCGAAGACAATATCGACTTGGTGATAGGTTTTTAATATTTTTTCAACGACAACTTCTTCTTGAGGCATACATCCACCCACCGCTAAAACTAAATTCGGTTTTGCGATTTTAAGATGTTTTAAACGTCCTAATTCACCAAAAACTTTGTTTTCTGCGTTTGCACGGATAGCACACGTGTTCAAGATGATTAAGTCCGCTTCTTCTTCAACAAGGGTTTGTGTGAACCCTACACTTTCTAAAAGGCCGCGCATTTTCTCAGAGTCGGCTTCATTACCTTGGCATCCGTACGTTTGAATCATGTATTTTAACCCGGTGCCAATATTTATCGCTGCTTCAGGAATAGCATAGATAATATGTTCTGCTTCATTTTTTGTCCGTTTCCGGGCATCATTTAGTTTTGGTTTTTGTAATAATTGATCTGACATAATTTCCCCTTATGATTCGTAGATGGTAATTTTTTCAATCTTTTTGTTCGCTAAGTCTAAAAAGACGGCATTAAACTGAAGTGGTCCTGATGTTTCTGGGACGGTTCTTTCAGGAACACCGGTTAAAAATTTGCGAATGGCTTGTTCAGAAGAACCGCCGATGACACCGAAGCGAACGCCAGTCATGCCAACATCAGTGATATACATCATCCCTTTAGGCATGATACAAGCATCAGAAGTAGGAACATGGGTATGGGTTCCAAGCAACGCATCAATTCTTCCATCTAGGTAGCTAGCCATCGCAGTTTTTTCACTGGTCGCTTCAGCGTGAAAATCAACGATGATATAATCGCTTTGAATTTTAGTTAGTAAATCATCCATTTTTGTAAAAGGATTGTCGATTTGGTCGCCCATAAAGACTCGACCCAACAAATTAATAACGGTGATAGTTTTGCCGTTAAAATTCATCGTCACATATTCTTTCCCTTTAGCACCCTTGCCATAATTTGCTGGGCGAGTGATATTGGGATATTCTAAAACTGTCGCAGCGTCTTTACGTGAAAAAGCATGATTGCCTAAAGTAATGACATTGATTCCCATGGTCATTAAATACTTATAGATTTCTTCAGAAACACCATTCCCATTCGCAATATTCTCACCGTTTAAGATGACAAATTGCGGCTTGTATTGGTCTTTGACTTGTGGGAAATATTTCTCAAAAGCCTTTCTTCCTTGTTCCATATAAACGTCGCCAATAAATAATATTCTCATAATTACTCCTTAAAAAGGATAGCCTTCCAACAAGGGAAGGCTATAGTTTATTTTGCAATATCCTGAGCTCTGGTTTCCCTAATGACAGTGACTTTAATCGTGCCTGGATAACTCAGTTTTTCTTCGATTTGTTGTTTAATCTCGCGAGCAATCGTGTAAGTTTTAGCATCGTCGACTTCATTGGGTTTGACGATAACGCGAACTTCACGTCCTGCTTGAATCGCGAATGCAGATTCAACGCCTTTGACACTATTTGATATTTCTTCTAGTTGTGACAATCTTTGAATGTAGTTCTCTAAGGACTCACTTCTTGCGCCAGGTCTAGCAGCGGATAATGCATCTGCGGCAGCGACGATGACACCAATAATGGTCTTCGCTTCACTATCGCCATGATGACTTTGAATGCCATCGATAACTGCGATATGTTCACGGTATTTTGTGGCGAGGTTCACACCGATTTCAACATGTGTTCCTTCCATCTCATGGTCAACGGCTTTACCGATATCATGGAGTAAGCCTGCACGTTTAGCGATGACTTCATTTTCACCGAGTTCAACGGCAATTTTACCCGCTAAGAACGCTGTTTCAATCGCATGTTTTAGCGCGTTTTGTCCATAAGAAGTACGGTAATGTAAACGTCCAACAAGTTTGACTAAATCGGGATGCATTTTACCAACGCCGGTTTCAAAAATGGCTTTATCCCCTTGATCACGAATAAATTGATCGACTTCAACACGGGTTTTTTCAACGATTTCTTCAATTCTTGCTGGATGGATTCGTCCATCCGTAATCAACGTTTCAATCGTTCTTTTAGCGATTTCACGGCGAATCGGATCAAATCCTGATAAGACGACTGCTTCTGGTGTGTCATCAATGATGAGGTCAACACCGGTTAATGCTTCAATGGTACGAATGTTACGGCCTTCACGTCCGATGATTCGACCTTTCATTTCATCACTTGGTAAGTTTACAACTGATACGGTTGTTTCAGCAGTGACATCTTGTGCTAAACGTTGTATCGCATTGACGATAATTCCTTTAGCGGTTTTGTTTGCTTCTGCTTTTGCAGTTTCTTCTTGTTCGCGAATGTAGCGACCAATTTCTTCGGACATGTCTTGTTCAACACGTTCCATGATAACTTGTCTTGCTTTTTCTTCTGTTAAGTTTGCAATTTCTAATAATTTTGCATTTTGTTGCGTAATGATGCTGTCCAGTTTGCTGTTTTTTTCCTCAAGAGCACTTTTCTTTTCATCAAGAGCTTCTTCTTTACGATCCAAATTTAGTTCGCGTTTATCAAGGTTTGCCGAACGACGTTCTAACAAATCTTCGCGTTGATTTAATTTGCTTTCTAGTTCGGAAACAATTTGCTTTTTCTCTTTGATAATTTTATCGTTTTCTAAATTTAAATTATAAATCTCTTGTCTTGCTTCAATTAATTTTTCTTTTTTCGCTTTTTCTGCTTGAGAAATTCCATCATCTACGATTTGTTGGAATTTATTCCGTGCTGTTTGGAAACCTTTTTCCACAACAATCACACGATAAATAAAACCAATTAATCCTCCGACTAATAAGCCGAGCAAACTGGCGGCTAAATACCAATACCACATAATATTTTCCTCCAGTTAAGATATTAAAATATTTTATATCAAAGGGTTTGATCTTGGTCCCAATACCAAAATAACAGAACCCAATTTATAAACAAGTAAAAACAAGTTTTACTGTTTCTATTATATATTATTTATTACTTATAGTCAAAAATTATTTACCGTTTAAAAATTATTTTTCATCCTAAAGATTATATTTTAAAAATATAAAAAAAATGGAAACCTATTTCTGGGTTTCCGTGTTTGTCATTTTT
>CAYIYY010000079.1:0-1386 GCA_964367605.1 uncultured Candidatus Izemoplasmatales bacterium
TAAGACGAATTTTGATTCATTGTCTTCTTCTTCAACTTTAATTTTTGAAGAGCTGACTAAGACGCCATCGGTGACAACTTCATAATTGTATTTTCTTTCATCGTCTTCAACTTTTGAAACGACTTTAACATAATTATTTTCATCGATTAATGATTTAATTTCGATTTTTTCTTCATTTTCTTCGATTTCTTTCTTACCAGTAATTGTTTACTCAGTATCATTCATCACCAAGATACCGTCAATACGAGTTTCTTGATCTTCGAATTCATCTTCATCTTCAATTTCTTCTTCGTCTTCTAACTCTTCTTCATCCTCTGGTTCTTCGGTGGTGTATTCACTTAAGTCATCAACATCATTCTCTTCAGTTAATAATTCTTCATTAAAATAAAGGGTATGAACGATTTGATTACCTAAGAGATCGACTGAGGTGAAAACGACTTTATTAGCGTATTCAACGCGGTCTGATTCTTGTGACTCAATACTGAAACCACCATTATCGCCTAAGAATTGTTCCATCATATTTAAGTATTTATTGATGTCTTCCTCTTCTTGTTCGATTAAAGTTTCTTCACCATCGACTAATTGCATCGACATCGGTTGTGCCGTTGCATCTTGTGATAACAAACTTGTTGATGAGATTGCTGAAAATGCATAAATGTCTTTATTTGACGCAAGAACTACATTAACAGTTCCTTGAGTATTACATGCTGCTAAAGTAAAAATCCCGATTATCGCGAGTATTGCGACTAATATTTTTTTCATTTCAATATCCTCCTATAAATTTTGATTCACTAATTATACGAGCGTTCTTTTGAATTCATTGGAAATAATTAAAACAATTTCATATAAAATAAAAACACCTGGGAAGATCCCAAGTGTTATAACTTAATTCGTCGTTCTTTCTTTTCCAATATAGAATAAAGCTAATGTTCCTAAACCGGAATGTGCACCAATGACAGGTCCAATATAATTGATTAGTACCTCTTTCACATCGATTTGTTTTAATATTTGTTCTTTAACATATAAAGCATCTTCTAAACAATCACCGTGGGAAATATAAATCAGTTGATTAGCGGGATTTATAATGGTTTGGACGAGCCGGTCAACCATTTGATTCATCGCAATTTTTCTTCCTCTCGCTTTCGCAATGGGAACAAGTTTACCTAATTCATCCACGTGTAATAAAGGTTTTAACTGAATCAATGTTCCGATAAAAGCTTTACCAGCCGATAATCTTCCACCCCGTTTTAAATGGTTCAAATCAGAAACGGTGAACAAGTGACAGACGGATTGTTTATTGCCTTCCACCCAAGCAGCGACTTCTTCTAATGATTTTCCTGCTTTTTGCATTTCAGCAGCGTACGTCAATAGCAATCCTTGGCCCAT
>CAYIYY010000079.1:1486-5676 GCA_964367605.1 uncultured Candidatus Izemoplasmatales bacterium
ATATCTCTCTCATCAGCGTAATTTTTATACTCTTTTCCACTGATGAGTACAGTTAATGGAATGACTTCTAACGATAATTTTTTAATGAGTTCTAATGGTAAATCAATACATGAATCAGTCACTATCACATAATTAGACATAGCATTTCTCCTTATAAGTTATTTTGATTTGTTAACTTTATCATACCTTAAGAGAGATATATTTTGTCTCTAATGTTTTAAATCATAAATATACTTTAATAGTTAAACGAGTAGAATCATGATAATTATTCTCTACTCACAGTAGAATCAGTGGTTTTTCATTGAAATTCAAAGGATTTTATGCTAAACTCATCTCATGATGAACGAAAACGAACTCAAGTCCTTGGTGGCTAAAAACTTAATGCTTTACCGGAAAGCCAATGGGTATACTCAAATTCAATTGGCTGAGAAACTTAATTATTCAGATAAATCTGTCTCGAAGTGGGAAAGAGGAGAAAGTTTACCTGATCTTTTCATATTGACGCAATTAACTCAATTGTATGGGATTAAGATTGACGATTTATTAAGTGAAAAGAAATCACCTGTTAAACCCAGAAGAAAAAGAAATAAATTCATCATTCCTCTCATGGCTGCGACAATTGTCTATGCGATTTCAACCATCGTGTTCGTCTTCTTAGGAATATTCGCACCGACTTTAGAAAAAACATGGCTCGCATTTATATATGCCATCCCTGTCTCTTTAATCGTCTTTGTTGTCTTCTCAAAGATGTGGGGAAATAAACTTCTAGTCTTCTTCTTTGGTTCTGGAACCATTTGGACGATTGCTTTATCTTTAATTTTGTCATTCAATCATCCGAAGATTTGGCTTTTCTTTATTGCGGCTATTCCCTTCCAAGTATTTGCATTCTTATGGCTCACTTTAAAAACTAAGAAACAAGAATAAAATAACTAGAACCCAAAAAAATGGGCCATTCCGATGAGGATGGCGCTTTTCTTATGAATTCATTTTTTTAAAGTCTTGATAATGTTTCAACGCTCCAAGAAATGACATTTCTGGTTTAACTTTGATTGTTTTCTTATTGACTCTTCTGCTTGCGATAGAACATTTCAACGAAATAGTATAATTCTTTTTGAGTTCGATGGTATCGATATGACATAAGTATACCATCTTGTCCATGTCCATACCCTGTTCCAATTTTTCTTGACGATGTTTTTTATAAGTGGCTAAAAAATCCTCAGAATTCAATTGATTTAATTTAATGTAGTAAAAGAAATGGGGTTTACCACCTTCATATACATCGCGACCCAGTCCAATAAAATGGATGTCATAGTGATTATCTGGCATTTCATTCATTGAAATTCCAAGTCGTTTATCGATCGTATTTTTAACCATCGATTCTATTTCATTCATGGAAGTAATTTTTAGACTCGGGTCATCTAATATCACCCTTGATGCAATGGAAGCCGTCACTAAATTTTTTGAAGTTGTTGAATTGTTTTGTCTTTGAGGAAAAATGACCCTCCCATCTGAGAGTTCAATAAATCCAATGATTCCCAAATGGTTTGACATTTTTGATGTTTTTAAATCATTGAGCTTCGGTCCGAATTCAAAGACTCCACGCAATGTTAATCCATTTTTTATCGGATAATCAATGGCACGATTAGTGACTAAATGATTATAATAGGTACTCCGTGATAGATAAATAGCGTATCCATCATTGACTTTTTCATAATCTTGCAACTTAAGTGTAATGTTATTTTCGACATAACTGGCCTTATGGGCTCCGAAAATCTCAGCGTAATAATTTTGAATAAAGGGATCAAGCTTCATCATCTCTTCGGGATGATCATCAATGACGATTTTTAAGTTTTTTTGATAAGGGATGCATTCATCATATAAAAATCCTTGATCACTAGAATTTTTATCAAGATGATGTAAATAAGAATCCTCTTTATAGATTTTTTCTAAGAAATCGTTATCGCGATTACATTTCTTCTTATCTTCTAAAGCCATACGAATGGTGTCAAAGAAGGTTATCGCAATCTTACTTAAGAAAAAGCCTAAAACGACGGATAAGAGCGTTCCTAACGCTTCTTTCCCAAACAAGATAATAAACACCGCTGATATTATTACATTGAGGACTAAAAAAATCGTCGTTTTACGGATACTTGAATATTTAAAAGGTCCACTGATGAATTGCCAAATTTTACTCCAGGTGCTGTCTTGATTTTTATTGAGTTCCATCGTTTTTATCCTTCCTAACTCGATTATATTTAAATGCCAACTCATGGATTCGAAGATGCGTGTTTAAATCCACTGGATCTGATGTCAATACCTGATTAAAATAATTAAAATAGTGAGTAGATAATCGGTCGATTTGATTACCTTGATAAATAAGCGTGTCATCTTGAGTTATTCTTTGAAGTGTATGATTGATTCGATATAGTCCTTGATTTGTTAAGATTTCAGTCAATTTAAAATTCTTCTTTTGTGTCCATCTTATATCAATCACGATTGACATGAGATCTTGCTTAAAAATCATATAACAGGAGATAGGTAACCCAGATTCTTGATCAAAATGAAATTTTTGATGGATATTTTTTAGTTTCTCAAGCGGAATGATTGGATGAAGCATTGAAAAAACATTAATTGAAGAATCAATCCAACATCCTTCCAGACCATAAAACTTCTGGTCCATAACGCCTTTTTTAATTAAATAAGGATCATTGATATGAATTTTGATGGTTTGTATATCACCAAAAAGATTTTTGTTTTGATAAAAATACTGAATTTCATTCGCAAAACACCAATGATAGATAATCTCAAATCTCTTCTTATTTCTTTGAGCGATGTCCATCAAATGAATGATTTCATTGATACTCATCGCTCCCGGTTTTTCGAGTAATACATGACATAACTGATTTAAACAATTAGAAGCAATTTCGAAATGTGTTTTTGGCGGCGTAGCGATTAATACATATTCTAAGTTTTCTCGTTGAATCATCTCTAAATAGTCAGTATAAAAAGGAAAATCACGATAAGTTGATAAATTCACGGCGGATAGGTGAATATCACAAACCGATACTAATTGAAAGTCAGTGTTATGGGATAATCCATATTGATATTTTTCTGAAATATGTCCTAGACCGATAATACCTAATCTCTTTTTCACTGTGATCACCTCTTTATTTTTGTTTGTTTCATGAGGATGGATTATCCTTATGATAAACAATCAATACTTTATTGTCAATAATCTATGTTTATTTATCCGATAAAATGCATTCCGATGTCAATTTCTCCATCCTCAATTCATAAATTAAGTGTATAATAGTCTTAAATAGCGTTTTTTAATAAAAATGAAAGAAGGTAATCAAATGAGTCTTAAAATCGTTGAAACTTCTTTAAGAGATGGTCATCAGTCCCTTTTTGCGACACGGATGACCACTGAAGAAATATTATCTGTTTTACCTGAACTTGATAAAGCCGGTTATCATGCTTTAGAAGTTTGGGGTGGTGCGACCTTTGATACTTGTTTAAGGTTTTTAAATGAGGATCCATGGGAACGTTTAAGACAAATCAGGGCTGCTTGTAAAAACACGAAATTACAAATGTTGTTTCGTGGTCAAAACATCTTAGGATATCGTCATTACTCTGACGATATCGTTGATAAATTTGTCCAAAAATCACTTGAAAATGGCATCGACATCATTCGTGTCTTTGATGCTTTAAACGATATTCGTAACTTAAAAAGTACCGTTGATGCGACCATTAAATATCATGGTCATTGTCAAATCGCTTTAAGCTATACGACTTCTCCCGTTCATACCGTTGATTACTACGTAGAACTAGCCAAAGAGATTGAAGCGATGGGTGCTCATTCATTATGTATCAAAGATATGGCAGGAGTCTTATTACCTGAAGACGCCTATGAACTGGTCTCACGGTTGAAAGCCAATACCTTACTTCCCATCGAACTTCATTCACACTGTACGGGTGGAATGATGGAAATCACTTACCAAAAAGCCATTGAAGCCGGTGTTGATATCATTGACTGTGCTTTATCACCGCTCTCAGGTGGAACTTCACAACCTTCCACTGAAGCGTTCGTCTATGCTTTAAAAGAGACCAAGTACGATACCGGACTCGATATTGAAATGTTGGACCAAGCAGCAATAAAAATGACAATCGTAAAAGATAAATATTTAGCC
>CAYIYY010000080.1:0-5646 GCA_964367605.1 uncultured Candidatus Izemoplasmatales bacterium
CTATTAAAATTCAAACAAAATAAAATATAGGGGGTGTTAAAAAACATGAAAAAATTTGTTTTACTCATTGCATTATCCGTTATTTCGCTTGCACTCGTTGCTTGTACTTCTAAACCAAAGCTTTATGTGCTTAACTGGGGAGAATATATTAACATGGATTTAGTTTCTCAATTCGAAGATGAATATGGTGTGAAAGTAGTCCTTTCTTTAGCCGATTCAAATGAAGCGATGGAACAACAAATCAAAGAAGAAACAACAAAATACGATATCGTTATTCCGTCAGACTACATGATTGAAAAGTTATGGGATGAAGGATATTTACAATCCATTGATTTATCGAAATTAACCAATTTTGACCAAACGAAATTTGTGACAGGTCTCGATGGAATTATGGATATGATGTTCCAAGATAATCCAGAAGTGACGAACGCTTATACCGTCTCAATTCCTTATTTCTGGGGTGTATTTGGTATTATGTATAACCGTCAACTTGCCGGAATTCAAACGTACATTGAAGAAAATCAATGGGCATCAATCTTCGAAACTGAACCAACAAGCACATTTAGTAGAGCATTAAAGGTTGGTATGTATGACGTTTCAAGATTTGCTTACTCAGCGTCACTCATTTATGCTAATGATAAAGGTTTAGTTGATGATGATGCAGCACTCAATACCTTCTCACAATCTTATCTTGATTTATCAGAAGACATTCTTTTACAACGCAATTATACTTTATGGGCAACTGACATGCTTAAAAAAGATGTTGAAGCTGGTAACTTAGACATGGCATTTGTTTATGTTGGTGATTTCTTCGATACTTACTTGATATTAACTGAAGATTCAACCACAACACAACAAGCTGCTGAATTAACTTCTCACATCGGTATTTTTGTCCCTGATACGACGATTGCTTTCTATGATGGAATGATTATTCCTGAAGCAGCAAGAAATGTTGATTTAGCACATCAATTTATCGATTTCTTCTTAGATCCAGAAATTGCTTATGAAAACTCTGGAATCGTCGGTTACACAACAGTCTTAACAGAAACAGCAACGATGATTGAAACTGCTTCAAAAGGTGATATCATTCGTTCGGTGATGGCTTCGGATTATCCATATAATCCTTCATCAATTCAAAACTTTGTTGCTATTCCATTAATTGCATTTTCGAATGCAGATACCGATACGATTGCGGCAATGATTAACGCAGTCAAAAGTAACTAAATAACCAAAGGCAGCCGCAAGGTTGCCTTTTTTTTGCATTAATTTTAAATTGTTTATCAAGTATCTCTATGTTAAAATATTAACGGTCATCAACGGATGACTGTCAGTGTGGTGATAAGCATGAATATACTGAAAATTAGTAATCTAATGAAGACTTTCACGGGAAATCTTCTTTTTGAACGTGTTTCATTAGAAGTTAACAGTGGAGAAAAAATCGCGCTTATCGGACAAAATGGAACAGGTAAGTCAACGCTAGTAAAGATGATACTAGGCGAAATCTTACCCGATTCAGGCGACATTTTCCTAAACCGGAGTGCTTCTATCGGTTATTTAAGTCAATCCGTTCTTGAAGATGAAAACAAAACGATGATAGATGAAATCATGACGGTCTATGAACGTTTAATTCAACTTGAAAAAGACTTGGATAGCGTTTCTCATTTACTACAAGATGATCATTCGGAGGGTATGTTGAAACGATATACCATGATTGAAGAAGAATTTTCACGTTTAGGCGGATATGAATATCATTACAATGTTGATATGATCCTCACGAAATTTGGCTTTACTAAGGCAGAATATGACCGTCAAATCAAGACCTTTTCAGGGGGAGAAAAAACAAGAATCGCTTTTGCGAAACTATTAATGAGAAAACCTGATTTATTAATCCTGGATGAACCGACGAATCATATGGATATTGAAATTATAGAATGGCTGGAAGAGTATTTAAAAAAATACCCTGGAGCGATTCTATGTATTACGCATGATAAATATTTTATTAATAAGATTGCAGAAAAAATTTATGAAATTGATCAACAGACCGTTTCAGTTTATTATGGTAATTTTGATCAATATGAGATTGAAAAAGTTAAAAGATATGAATTATTACTGAAACAATATAATCGTCAAGCAAAGGAAATCGAACATTTACAAAGCTTTGTCGATCGTTTTCGGTATAAAGCTACTAAAGCAAAAAGCGCTCAAGATCGCATCAAGAAAATTAACCGAATTGAAAGAATAGATAAACCAACGACCGGCCATGCGAATGTTCGCTTTCAATTCAAAAGCAAACGTCCAACAGAAGCAGTTATTTTGACGACAAAAGATTTAAGCATTGGCTATGATAATATTCTACAAGGTCCCATCAATTTTGAAATGCGCGGTTATGAGAAAGTTGGCGTCATTGGTCCCAACGGAATCGGAAAAACAACTTTCATTAAGACTATCTTAGATACCTTATCCCCTATTGCTGGAGAAGTGTTATTTCATAAACAATTAAAAATCGGTTATTTCGATCAGAATCTTCAAGGACTAGATGAATCGATTACCGTCTTGAATACGGTACACAACCGCTATCCTGTAAAAACATTAGGTGAAGTTAGAAGTTTACTCGCCCGCTTTTTGTTTGTGGAAGAAGATGTTTTTAAATCAGTTTCAGTGTTATCGGGTGGCGAACGAGTTCGATTAACGCTTTTGATGATGATGCTTGAAGAACCTGAATTATTAATCTTAGATGAACCTACGAATCATCTTGATATTGAGACAAAGAATATTGTTGAGGATGTTTTTGAGTCGTATGAAGGCCCAATTATTTTTATTTCGCATGACCGTTATTTTATTAATAAAGTAGCGACAAAAATAATCGACTTTAGATCTAATGGATTTGAAGTTTATGAGGGCAACTATGATGACTATAAAGCGATTAAGGCAGAGGAGTCATTGACTAAACCTACTTCCAAACCGATCAAAGTCAAACAAATTAACACAACGGCATTAATCAAAAAAATAGAGACCCAAATTGATAATTTACATATTGAAAAAGAACAATTAAAACAATCATTATACCTTGATTCAACCTATAGCGATCAAATCAAATTTAACAAAACGATGGAAAGAATCAATCAAATCGAACAAGAGATTGATGAATTGTTCTTTAAAATCGACGAAATGGCAAGTCAAACAGTCGATTAGGTCTATCTCTTTTCATTTTTATGTGTTAAAATTATTACTGCATTAAATAAGGCTACGAGAGGAGAGAATCCAATGAAACCTTTGATGGTCATAACCGACACTTTGGTGAAAATACCGCCAAGAATTGATTCAAGGGAAGCTGTTAGAGCGATTATTCTTCACGACGGCTTGATTTTATTAATGTATTCAGAGAAAGACCAAATGTACGGGACTCCTGGGGGAGGAATTATCCTCAATGAGTCTAAATTAGATACTTTATATCGTGAACTTTTAGAAGAGGTAGGGGCTAAGTCAGTCAAAATTTTAGAGTATGCGGGATATACCGAAGAAATTCGTGAATCTCGTTCGCTTGAAGGAAAAGTACTGAAGATTGTTAGTTACTATTATGTTGTTGATGTGCTTCATTTCATCTCATCAAGCCTTGAAGAACACGAAGAGGAAATGGGTTTAGTTCCTACTTGGACGACTATTGACACGGCTATAGCTCAAAATATAAAAATTCTTGAGAGTTATAATGATGCCAGAATCAATTTTTATTCGACCCAAACCGAAATGCTAAAGTATATAAAAAGTAGATTTGGACTTTAAACTCCAAATTTCTTTTTTGTAAAGGGTGGTTATCATGATAGAACAAATTAAATTAGACTTAAAAAAAATGCTTGAAAAGGCATTTTTAGATGAATTTCATACATCAGTAAATGTCGTTATTGAGGCTCCTAAGCGCATCGAGCAAGGGGATTTATCAATACCGGTTTTTACCATCGCAAAGGCTATAAGTAGACCTTTACCGGAAACGGCCAATCATATTAAAAAAACGATTGAATCGTCAGCGATTTCATCGTTGTTCTCAGAACTAGTGTTCATGGGTGGTTTTTTCAATATGCGTTTAAATTCAACCTCCATGGCAAAAGCCGTGATAGAAAACTATAAAAATCATCAAAACAATTATGGCAATAGTACCATTGGTCAAGACAAAGTCGTTTGTATCGACTATTCATCTCCGAATATCGCAAAACCATTTTCAATTGGACATTTACGTTCAACGATTATCGGTCATGCATTAGGCAATTTACTTGAAAAATGTGGATATAAAGTCGTTAGAATCAATCATTTAGGCGATTTTGGAACGCAGTTCGGTAAAATTATTTATGCCTATCAACATTTTGGTGATGAAAAGCTCATAAAAAATGACCCAATCAACGAGCTTGTAAAACTTTACGTGGAGTTTCATGAGTTGGCGAAAACAAATCCTAGCATGGATGACGAAGCTCGTCGTATTTTCAAGGAACTTGAACAAGGAAATGAAGAATACACAACCTTATGGAATTGGTTTAGAAAAGTATCGCTTGAAGATTACATGCAAGTTTACGAATTACTCAAAGTGTCGTTCGACTCTTATAATGGTGAAGCATTTTATAATGATAAAATGCAACCTGTGATCGATGAATTAAAAGCCAAAAATCTCTTAAAGGAAGATGATGGCGCAATGATTGTAGATTTAGGTGAGAACATGCCACCGGCACTCATTCAAAAAACAGATGGATCAACACTTTATATAACTCGTGATTTGGCGGCTTTATTTTACCGGAAAAATACGTATCATTTTGATAAATGTTTATACGTTGTTGGGAATGAACAAAAACTACATTTTGAGCAAATTAAAGCTGTTCTCAGAAAAATGGGTTACGATTATGATTCCCAAATTGAACATATAAACTTCGGTCTTGTGTTACAAGATGGGAAAAAAATGTCTACACGTAAGGGCAAAGTAGTTAAATTAGTTGATGTTTTAAATGAGGCAATCAATTTAAGCCAAGCTTACATCGATGAAAAAAGCCCATCTCTTGAAGGTAAAGAACTCATCGCAGAGAAAATTGGCGTCAGTGCCATTGTTTTTAACGATTTAAAGAATTACCGTTCTAATGATTTTGAATTCAATTTAGAAGATATGGTCCGTTTTGAAGGACAAACGGGACCGTATTTACAATATACATCGGTTCGTATCACTTCAATTCTTAATTCTGAAGATTTTATCTTTGATGGACTTGTCGATTATTCAATACTTTCAAGAGAATCTGAATTTGAGATTCTGAAAGCGATAAGTCAATATCAGATGACTATCGAAAAAGCAGCATTAGAATCCAGTCCGTCGATTCTAGCGAAGTATTTATTAAACTTAGCAAGCTTATTTAACAGCTACTATGGAAAAGAAAAAATCAATGTTGAAAATCAACTTGAAAAAACCACAAAAAAACATCTATTAACGATGGTCAGAACCGTTCTTAATGATGGTATGACCCTCTTAGGAATGCAAATCATCGAAAAAATGTAACAGTGTCTTCCAGGCATGTTAGAAACGAGGTGAAGTTATGGAAGCACAGGCAACAAAGACGACAAAACCAAAGAAGAGTGTTTTGAAGTCATTCTTATTAATTTTTAAATGGATGGGCAAAT
>CAYIYY010000081.1:0-5641 GCA_964367605.1 uncultured Candidatus Izemoplasmatales bacterium
CTATAATAATTATTTGGAATGCTCAAAAAGCATTCCTTTTCTTTTAGAAAGAAGGCATTATCATGATTAAAATTAGTAACTTAACCAAAACTTATCAAGTGAATAATCAACCTTTACTAGCGCTAGATAATATATCTATGGCGATTGAAGATAAATCCATTACAGGCATTATTGGTATGTCAGGTGCAGGGAAATCCACTCTATTACGAGTGTTATCTGGTCTTGTTTCTCCAGATTCAGGGGGTGTTCTAATTGATGGGATGGCCATCATGGACATGGATGCGAAAGAATTGAGATCTTTACGAAAACGTATTGGTGTTGTCTTTCAAGGTTATCAATTATTGATGCAAAAGAATGTATTTAGAAATATCGCATTTCCATTAGAAATCGCTGGTTATGATCAAGAATACATTCAAAATAGAGTTCATCAATTAATTGATTTAGTGGGCTTATCAGGGAAAGAACATCAATATCCTGCTAAATTGTCAGGCGGTCAAATGCAACGGGTTGCGATTGCGCGTGCTATGGCAACCAATCCTACGATACTTCTTTGTGATGAACCTACCAGTGCACTTGATTCGGTAACCACAAAAGAAATCATGAAGTTACTCGTCCAAATTAATCAAAAAGAAAACGTCACCATTATCATTGTGACGCATGAGGTTGGAATTGTTCGTTCTATTTGTAACCAAGTCATTGTTCTTGATGAAGGGAAAATCGAAGAAGAAGGATTGGTTTCAACCGTTTTCACCAATCCCAAGGCACAAATCACAAAACTACTTCTAGGAAAGGAGTATTAACATGAGTCCTTATATTAATTTATTACTAGAAGGAACACTAGAAACCATTCTCATGGTGACCTTATCTTTGGTCATATCAGCGACTTTAGGAGTTCCGGTAGGCGTTATACTCACTTTGACAAAAAGTGGTGGAATTGCCGAAAACAAGCGAATATATGGGGTTTTAGGATGGATTGTCAATATGATGCGATCGATTCCATTCATTATCTTCATGATGTTACTGATTCCTTTCACGAGATGGATTGTAGGAACGTCAATTGGGACGATTGGAACGATTGTTCCCTTATCCATTTCAGCTGCACCATTTGTCGCAAGAATTGTAGAAACGGCATTACTTGAAATCAATCCGCAACTGATTGAATCGGTTGTAGCGATGGGAGCGACCCCTTTCCAAATTATCAAAAAAGTATATTTTGTCGAAGCAATTCCATCTTTACTTCGCAATATTCCTATTATCGCGATTGCCCTCTTAGGTTATTCAGCCATGGCTGGAGCTGCTGGTGGTGGTGGCTTGGGAGATATCGCCATTAGGTATGGTTATTACAATTACAATACACAAATCATGATTATCACCATTATTATCTTGATTGCTTTAGTTGAAATCATTCAAACAACATTTAATATCCTTGCCAAAAAATTGGACAAGAGACTATAACCCATTAGAGGAGAAAAATAAAATGAAAAAATTAATTACTTTAGTTTTAATCTTTGTATCCGCATTGACATTAACCGCGTGTACTTCAAAAGAAGATATCAATGATTCTACTATAAAAATTGGAGCTACCTTAGTTCCACATGCTGAAATATTAGAATTTGCGAAAGCAGAATTACTTAAAAAAGGGTATACCCTTGAAATTGTAGAATTCACCGATTATGTTTTACCCAATGACGCCTTAGCTAATTCAGAATTAGATGCCAATTTCTTCCAACATGTTCCTTACCTTAATTCTTATAACGAAGCCCATGATACGTCCTTGGTCTCCGCGGGAACCGTTCATTTTGAACCACTAGGTATTTATGCTGGAACCAAATCAAGTTTATCAGAAGTTTCAGAAGGTGATTCTATCGCCGTACCCAATGATTCATCCAATTTAGCGAGAGCGTTATTATTGCTTGAAGCGAATGGTTTAATTACTTTAAAATCAGGCGTTGGGGTGAATGCAACGGTTTTAGATATTGTTTCTAATCCAAATAATTTAGAAATCGTTGAAATTGAAGCTGCAGGCATCGCTTCAAGATTAGATGATGTTGATTATGCTGTTATTAACGGAAATTATGCCTTAAGTGCGAATGTTACGGATCAATTGCTTGTCTCTGAAGCGACCAATTCAGTTGCTGCATTGACTTATGCGAATATTATCGCTGTTCGAAGTGGAACTGAAGAAAGTCCCGCTATTGTTGCTTTATTGGAAGTATTACAGTCAGATGAAGTAGAAAGTTTCATTGAATCTGAATATGGCATTTCAGTCGTCCCAGTATTTTAATTATTGACCCAATCAATCGTGATTGGGTTTTTCTTTGGTTTTGAAGGGAATTAACCATGAATTATTAAGTCATTTCGTTTGAGAAAATACGATTTTTTGATATAATTGTCTTGAGGTGAAACATAGATGCAAACAAATGTATTTGAAGTAGAAAAGAATGTTTATTGGATCGGCGTCAATGACTATGATCTACGTGTGTTTGATATCGTGATGGAAACCAAGTTTGGAACGACTTATAATGCTTATCTTGTTATTGGCAGTGAAAAGACTGCTTTAATCGATACAACTAAAATTAATTTTAAAGACGATTATATTACCAAACTCAGTTCCTTAGTCGATATTAAAAAAATTGATTATCTGATTATGAATCATACTGAACCTGATCATGCGGGGTCAATTGCTTCAATCCTTGATATCAATCCTGATTTAACGGTCATTGCGACCACCCCCGGCATTAACAACATTAAAGAAATCATCAATCGTCCCTTTAAATCAATTACAGCTAAAGAAGGACTTGAAATTTCGCTTGGTAACCGGACATTAACTTTTTATCCGTTACCTTTCTTACATTGGCCAGACACGATGTTTACGTACATGAAAGAAGAAGAAATGCTATTTACTTGCGACTTCTTTGGCGCTCATTATGCGTTTGAAGGTGTTTTAGCTAAAAATGTGAAAGAAATCGGTGATTACCGATATGCAATTAAACATTATTTTGATTCAATCATGTCGCCCTTTAAAAAGTTTGTGAATAAAGCTCTAGATAGAATTGACACATTAAAGATTAAATATGTTTTAACAGGACATGGTCCCGTCGTTGATTCAACGAACTTAGAAGAATGTAAGGTCGTTTACCGCGAATGGGCCAAACCTAGAAAAGAAAACTCAGAACCGTTAGTCGTTATTCCTTATGCTTCAGCTTATGGGTATACTGAAAAGATGGCTTATGCCATCAAAGAGGGAATCGAAAATGGGTTTAATCAAAAAGTAACGGTCGAACTCTATGATTTAGTCACAACTAAATTAGAATTAGTCATTGAGAGAATCGAAGCATCAGACGCTTTCTTAATCGGATCGACAACGATTGTTGGCGATACCGTTAAACCGGTATGGGATGTCTTATCAACCTTAAACGGCACCGTTCATGGCGGAAGACCTGCTGCGGCGTTTGGGTCATATGGTTGGAGCGGTGAAGGACCTGAATTTGTTCACTCAAGACTTACACAATTAAAAATGAAGATGATGGATTTCTTAAAGGTGAAATTTAATCCTTCTGCCGATCAATTGAAAGACATTGTACTGTATGGTGAGCGATTCGCAGCTTTCATGCAAAACAAATAATAAAAAACAAAAGACAAACTTTTTATTCAAGCGTTTGTCTTTTTTAATTTGATTTAGCGACGAGAATCATTTTGATAAATATCATGATTAATCCAATACCCATCAATATCAATCCTGTAGGGATTAAGAAATTGAGATATAAGACAGTATTATTGTCTGTTGGGAACCAAGAGACAATCCGGTAAATGAGAAAGCATAAGATGCCTAAGATAAAAGGTAATGCAATATACTTATAGCGCATAGGATTCCTCCTTATGGATGTCATTATATCACTTTTTTTAAGGGTTGAATAAAAAAAGATTCCAAATCGGAATCTTCACTATTCGTTATCTTCAGGGAACTCAATCGGTTTAATATTCGGAAGTGCTTCTTTGACTTTTGAAACAAACAAGACACCGTTTAAATGATCAAATTCATGTTGGAATACGATTCCGACATAATCTTGGAGTTTTAACAAGGTTTCGGTTGTTTCTCCGGTTTCAAGATTGACTTTTTCAAAACGAACCTTAATCCGTTTCGCTCTGGGAACGAGTCCGTTTTTAGCCTCATCAACAGATAAACAGCCTTCGCCGCCCGGTAAGTAAGTTAACTCTTCTGAAGCCGATATAATCTTTGGATTGACCACGGCGTATTCATGTAGAGTGGTTCCAGCTTCATCGTAAGTCGACATCACAAACATTCTTTTGGGAACACCAATTTGAGGAGCGGCTAAACCAACAGCTGGTCTCAGTTCATATTGTTCAACGATAGCATCATTTTGTGAATTATGAACGTATTCCATCATACTGCGAATGGTTTCTAAATCTTCTTTTGATAAAGGTAATTTCACTTCGATTGCTCGCTTATGAAGTAAAGGTTCAAATTCTTGTAATATATCTTTCATTAATATCATATTTATCACCGATTAAATTATATCATACTTTGAAAATAATGGTGATAAAGAATGCTTGGTAAACGTATGTCAAATACAGGTTTTATATGATAAAATAGTACTTATCGAGGTGATAGGATGCGCTATGATTTTACAAAAGATCAAATTTCTAATATGAAACCATCTGATAACCCAGAATGGGTGATGACGCTTGGTAATGGTGGGTATTCTTCAGGTTCGGTTTTGAATTCTGCTTTTAGACATCACCATGGTTATTTGATTGCGTCTAAGAAACCGCCGATTGAACGATATTTGACATTGGTAAGAACAGAAGAACGGATTCAAATTGGCGCAGATGCGTATAATACAACCTCTCAGGTTTGTAAGGATAAAACTTATAATGGCCATCAATATCTGGAACGTTTCGTTTTTTCAGGCGTTCCAACCTATACCTATGTCATTAAAGACATCGTTATTGATAAGACCATTTCTCCGTTATATGGAAGTAATACTGTGGTGATTCATTACGATATCATCAATGGCAGAAATGCTTCAAAAATAGCGATTTCACCGCTCATGAACGTGAGGTCTCATGGGGATACAACGTTGTTTAATGATTCTGAGTATTCTGTTAATAGCAGTGATGATGTTATCACGCTTTTTCTCAAAAAAGATCCACTATTTCAAATCAAAATGAGATACTCAACAGGCGTTTATGATCATCGTTTTTCAAATACAATCAAAGAGATCATACATACATTCGATCAATCTACCGGTGATGAACGATTCGATTCATATTATATTCCTTTCGAATTTAAACTTGAACTTACGCAACATGAACACCGTACATTTGATTTGATTGTCACTACTGATGAATTACCACAAATGGATGCAATATCTATCATTGAATCTTATCTATCAAGGCAAAATGAATTAGTGGAACTTGCGGGATATGAGGATGAATTCACGAATAAACTAATCATTGCGGCAGATCAGTTTATTGCATACCGTCAATCGACTCATTCACAAACCATTCTAGCTGGACTTCCTTGGTTTACCGATTGGGGAAGAGATACTATGATTGCGTTTGGTGGATTATGTCTTTCGACAAAGCGATTTGAGGAAGCTAAATCCATTTTGAAATC
>CAYIYY010000082.1:0-5591 GCA_964367605.1 uncultured Candidatus Izemoplasmatales bacterium
AAAACCAAAGAACTTTAAACAGACGACAAAAAGGTTAATTCAATATTTAAAGCCTCATATGGGAATGTTAATCATCATGGTGACATTTTCAATTATTGTGACCATTATCGGTGTTATCGCCCCCGATTATTTACGCAGAATCATCAACACTCTTCAATCCGTCATTACGGGGACTTTACCGAATGATTCACTCGATGAAGTTCAAAAAATCTTTTTAACATTAATCGGTATCTATCTTATCCGATTTATCCTTGATGCAATTTCAGCATTGATGGGTAATTATGTTTCTAATATCGTCGGATTGAGTTTACGTTCTCAATTACGGGATAAACTCGAAAAATTGCCCATTAAGTATTATGATGAAACAAAGACAGGTAATATCTTATCCGTATTTTCAAATGATGTTGAAATTGTTGCAAATTCTCTTCAACAAAGTCTCATATACATCTTAACCAGCGCTTTAACGGTTGTTGGTGTTCTGATCATGATGTTTAGAATTTCATGGCAACTAACAATCATTGCTTTAGTCGCTTTACCTCTGTATATTCTGTCGACAACATTCATTGCGAAAACATCGCAAAAGAAATTCAAAAAGCAACAGGCAGAACTTGGAAATCTCAACGGATACATCGAGGAAATATTCACGGCACATAAAGTCATTAAATTATTCGGTAAAGAACAAGATACCTTGACTGAATTTCAAGTGATTAATGAATCACTCGCCAACGAATCCAAGGGAGCTCAATTTATTTCCGGACTCATTCGGCCGATTATGGAATTTATCTCCAATATCGCTTATGTTTTAGTCGTCGTCGTTGGTGGGATATTAACAGGCGCAACCATTCCACTCGGTATTGGTGACTTAACTATTTTCGTTACCTATCAAAAAAGTTTTGTAAACCCGATATTAAACATCGCTTCACTCATAAACACCTTACAATCAACGATTGCTGGCGCTGAGCGTATCTTTGAGATGCTAGACAAACCTGAAGAGGTCTTGGAACAAAACGTTGATAAAATCGATATAAATGAGTTTTCAGGGAATGTTCATTTTGATGATGTTTCATTTTCGTACACTGAAGAACAAAAACTTATTGAAAACTTAAACCTAGATGTCCACGCTGGAAAACAAATCGCCATCGTTGGACCGACGGGGGCAGGTAAAACGACGCTCGTTAATCTCTTAATGCGTTTTTATGAGATTAAAGGCGGAATGATTACTATCGACGGTGTTAAATATAATGACGTCCCTAGAAAAGACTTACGCCGTCTATTCGGTATGGTATTACAAGATACATGGTTATTTAGTGGAACAATCAAAGAAAATATTGCTTTTGGTAAAGAAAATGCAACCCTAGATGAAATCAAAGAAGCTTGTCGTCAAGCCCATGTAGATCATTTTATCGAAACCTTACCTGAGGGTTATAATACAATCCTCAATGAGGATGCATCTAATTTAAGTCAAGGACAAAAACAATTACTAACCATTGCTCGTGCCATTTTATTTAAACCAAAAATTTTAATTCTTGATGAAGCAACTTCATCAGTTGACACGAGAACAGAAGCTTATATTCAAAACGCTATGCAATTCATGATGGAAGACAGAACTTCATTTGTCATTGCTCACCGGTTATCGACGATCAAAAACGCAAGTACGATTCTTGTAATGAATGAAGGACATATTGTTGAACAAGGAACTCATAAAGAGTTACTTGAGAAGAAAGGGACTTATTTTGACCTTTACAATAGTCAATTCGTTAATCCAATGATTTAGAGGATGAAAATCCTCTTTTCTTTTTGTGAATTACGACATTTCATCGTATAATAGTAATAAGATTTATTGAAATATACAATAATATGATTGGGGATTTATATGAAAGTAGGATTAATATCACTTGGATGTGCGAAAAACCTGGTTGATTCAGAGATGATTTTAGGTATGGCACAAAAAGGTGGAATGGAAATAGTACAATCACCAGAAGAAGCAGATTTGATTATCGTCAATACTTGCGGATTCATTGAAGATGCCAAAAAAGAAAGTATCGCAACTATCAAAGAAATGCATGGCTATCATAAAAAACTGATTGTTGCTGGCTGTTATGCCGAACGATATAAAACGAAATTAGAACGCGAAATGCCATTTATTGATAAAGTTGTGACTTTGAAAGACTATCCGCATTTTGGGGATATCATAAAGAATGTCATGCATGATGATTCATTGAAATTTGGCCCAATGGATTATCAAAATCGCGTTTTGGCCACATCAAACATCACGCCCTATTTAAAACTATCCGATGGGTGTGATAATCGTTGCACCTATTGTGCAATACCACTCATCCGAGGAGGATTTAAAAGTCGCCCTTTTGATGATGTTATCAATGAAGCTAAGTTATTAGTCAAAAACGGCGCAAAGGAAATCAATCTCATCAGCCAAGATACCACGCGCTTTGGTTCTGATTTTAACGTTGAAAGAAGAAGTACACTTCCTGAATTGATCAAACAAATATCAATGATAGAAGGGCTTATGATGGTTCGAGTTCTATACTTATACCCTGATGAAATAACCGATGAATTGCTGAAAGAAATACAGGTCAATCCAAAAGTTGCGAAATATTTCGATATTCCTATTCAACACATTTCATCAACTGTCTTAAAAAGAATGAACCGTCGCGGTGATAAAGAAGACTTGATTCGCTTGTTTACTAAGATAAGATCCATGATGCCAGAATCGGTTTTAAGAACGACCTTAATTGTTGGATTCCCTGGAGAATCCGACCATGATTTTGATGAACTCAAAGAATTCGTTCAAAATCAAGAATTTGATCGTCTTGGTGTCTTTGCTTATTCTAAAGAAGAAGACACGCCTGCTTATCATTTTATGGATCAATTACCAGATGATATAAAGAATAAACGACTCGATCAAATCATGCAAATTCAAAAAAAGATTGCTGCGAAGAAGAACAAAGCTCAAATTGGTAAAATTCATCATACGGTGATTGAAGCTTACGATGAAACATCTAAATTCTATTATGGTAGAAGTTATGCTTTTGCACCAGATGACATTGATGGATACATCGTTTTTCAATCAAAAAAACCCCTCTCAATTGGGGATGATGTACTTGTGAAAATCACCTCGAATTATGGATATGATTTAATTGGAGACGCCTTATAGAAAAGAGGTCCGCTATGTTTCTAATATTACTTATTAAAGGTTTTATCATTGGCATTGCCTTTATTATTCCTGGAGTCAGTGGTGGTACATTGGCAATATATTTGGGCGTTTATGACAAGTTATTGTATGCAATAACCCATATATTTAAAGAATTTAAAAAGAGTTTTCTTTTTTTACTTCCGATTTTTATCGGCCTTTTTGCATCCATTGTCTTATTAGCTAAGTTATTAGGATGGCTCATTAGTTTTAACTCAGTCATCACGTTAGCTTTCTTTATCGGTCTTTTATTAGGTGGAATCCCTTCTTTATATCAAAAAATAAAAGGAAATCGTCTATCGATTTACAGTATTTTATCCTTTGTCATCGCATTTTCTGCCGTTATGCTTTTATTAGTTGGTAAACTATATAATAGTTCAAACACCATTGATCATTTCGATTTTAAAGTTTGGACTTATTTGTTTATCTTATTAATAGGGGTTCTTTCCGCAGCGACAATGGTTGTGCCAGGAATATCGGGATCTGCCCTTCTTATTACGCTTGGCGTATATACGGCGATTGTAACAGACGTCGTGGGAAACATTTTAGATTTCACTGTTTTAGGATATAATTTGCAAGTGTTAATTCCGTTTGGTATTGGTGCCGTTATTGGCATATTTTTGATCAGTAAGTTTATCGAAGTTGTGATAAAAAAATATGTCGTTCAGACATATAGCGCCATCATTGGTTTTATCATTGCTTCTGCGATTGTCATTGTCTTTGAAATGACGGATCAAACATCAGCCATTGATTTTAAAGATCAAACACCAATCTATACCAATATAATTAGTTATATAAGTGGTAATGTATGGAGTGTTGTTATCGGTGCGATTGCTTTATTCATAGGAATTTTTGTTGCATTCCAACTCGTCAAAATTGATCGGTTGTTTTCTCATGATGAAAGTCAAAACCGTTAACGCTAAAAATTTTTTAGTCAAAACTGGATTAGGTCATGATTTTTCATGTAATCCATTTAACGGATGTGAACATGGATGTTTGTATTGTTATGCTCAAACAATGCCAGGACCTTCTAAACGTTATGAACCCTGGGGAACCTATATTGATATTAAAGAATATCCAAACTATAATATCCCTAAAAACACAGGTTCAAAATCACTTTTCTTTAGTTCAATGACTGATCCATATCAACCGATTGAAGCAACCGCAAGAAAGACAAGAGAGGCATTAGAATCCATCTATGAAAGTCTTTTAGATATATCGATTTTGACAAAGTCATCACTTGTTACAAGGGATTTAGATTTATTTAGGCAAATGAATTCAGTCAAAATCGGTTTTAGCATCGCTTTAGATGATGATTATGCTAAAATATTTGAACCCAGAGCTAGTAAGCCGTCAGAACGTATCAAGGCATTAAAAGCTTTGCATCGAGCAGGAATTAAAACCTATGTTTTTATCAGTCCGATTATTCCCTATATCACGGATGTATTTAAGATAATTGATGAAGTCAAGGATGACGTCGATTATCTCATGTTTGATACACTTAATTTAAAGGATCCTGCTAATAAGCGTCGGATATATCGCGTCATAGAAACTCTCAAACCGGATCGAATTAACGATTATCATGACATATTTGATTTAAAGTCAAGTTCTTATTACGATGACTTAAAAACAAAAATTATTGACTATATTGAAGAGCTCAAACTACCCTGTCACTATCTCTATTAAGAATGGATAAATTATAATGGTTAAATTAGAAGATATCAAAGATTTAGAGACTCAACTCATAAACAACCGCCGTTTTTTACATTCACATCCTGAAGTAGGATTCAATGTCGAAAAAACGCATGATTTCGTCAAGGCGTATTTAGAAAAACTTAATATTCATGTTTTTTCTCATGTTGGAAAAAATTCACTCATCGGTGTTATTCAAAATAATGATGGACCCAACATTGGGTTGAGAGCTGATATGGATGCTCTTCCAATGAATGAAGACAATTCTGACTTACCTTATTGTTCCCAAATATGGGTTCGATGCATGCTTGCGGCCATGATGCCCATACCGCAATCTTATTATCGACAGCCGAATACTTAGTGAATCATAAGGAGTTATGGTCTGGGACGATTAAATTCATTTTCCAAGAAGCAGAAGAAGGTCCAGATCCTGGCGGGGCGTATGGGATTGTCAAAAGCGGATTAGTCGATGATGTGGATGTCTTTTTTGGATTACACTGTGCGCCGCAATATCCGGTTGGAAAAATTGCAATCAAGCCCTATGAAGCAATGGCTTCGGCAGATACAATTCAAATCAAATTAAAGGGTAAAGGTGCTCACGCCGCCTTTCCGCATTTAGGGATTGACCCCATTATGATGCAAGCAGAATTAATTATTTCGATTCAAACGATTACATCACGCCTAATCGATC